>JANWWB010000009.1 GCA_025056515.1 Anaerolineales bacterium | reverse complement strand
TCGCCCCCTCGACGGTTGACTTGGCCGTTGCGGACGTCCCTGCCGAGACATTGCGCCGCGCTGAGTGGGAGGTCAACCGGATTATCTTTGAGAACCGCCCGGTCAAAACCTATTTCGTTAACGAAACGGAGGTTGCGGCACTACCCTTACGCAAGCCGCCCAAGGTCAGCGGACAGGTTCGCATCGTGGAAATTGAAAACTACGATTACACTCCTTGTGGCGGGACGCATTGCCTTGCGACCGGCATGATTGGCTTGCTCAAGATTGTCCGCACCGAGCGCATCAATCACAAACTGCGTTTGCACTTTGTGGCCGGCCAGCAAGCGCTGGACGTTTTTCGCACCGTATACGAGTCGGCGCGGGCGGCCTCTGACCTGCTCAGTGCTCGTCCGGACGATCTACCCACGCTGACGCAGAAATTGCTCGATCAAGTCTCCTCGCTGCGCGCCGAGAATGAAAACTTGCGCGCTGCGATGCTGGAAGCCGAGGCTCGTGCATTGGCCGAGTCTTCCCGGTCCGTCGGTGCAATCCGACTGGTTACTCAGGTGTATTCAGGACGTTCGAGCACAGAACTGCGTGCCTTGGGGAGCAATTTGGCCTCTCGAAGTGGGGTGGTAGCTGTCCTCGCCTCAGTCCAAGGCGAGAAATTTTCGCTGGTGGTTGCCTGCAACCCCGAGAGCGGCTTCGATGCCCGTCTTTTCCTTGCGCATCTTCTGGCTTCGTTTGGTGGACGAGGTGGCGGAGAGGCAACCTTAGCTCAAGGAGGCGCATCGCTGGGTGAAAGATCTCTTGAGGATCTCTTTACACAGGCCGAGGAATGGATTCTCTCGAAACGTTGAACGCCGATCTCCTTGCTTGCCGCCGCTGTCCACGTCTGGTGATATGGCGCGAGCAGATCGCCCGTCAGAAGCGCCGCGCTTACCGTGATTGGGACTACTGGGGCAAACCCGTCCCGGGCTTCGGTGACCCAACTGCACAAGTGCTGGTGGTCGGCTTGGCCCCTGGCGCGCATGGCTCCAACCGCACCGGACGGATGTTCACCGGAGATGCCTCGGGTGATTTTCTCTATCCGGCGCTCTACCGTGCCGGTTTTGCCGACCAGCCCGTTTCAACATCTCGTGACGATGGTCTAACCCTGCGCGGCCTCTATATCACTGCCGTTTGCCGCTGCGCGCCGCCTGGCAACAAACCTACACCCCATGAAATCCGCAATTGCTTACCGTATTTACAAGCCGAAATTGAGCTTTTACAACCGAGGGTTTTCGTTGCTCTGGGGAGAATTGCCTTTAATGCTCTCAAGTCCCTGCTCGCTGCGCCCGCTACGTGGGCCTTCGCCCATGGCGCCCTCTACCGCCTTCCAGGCGGCAGATGGCCGACTACAGACTGCCCAACGAACAAAGAACACGGCTCAACGAACACCGACCGCTGGCTCCTTGCCTCTTACCATCCTAGCCGTCAGAATACTCAGACAGGTCGACTGACTACAACAATGTTCGATGAGATTTGGCAGATTGCTCATCGTTTCGTTTACACTCCTTAGGCCTTTTGCCTTGGTCATCATGAGGACAAGAGAAAGGGAATCCAGATGGCACAAGTTTCCGCTCTCTCTTTTCGCTTTGCCTTCCGCAAATACCAGCGCTTGATTCTGGAACAAATCGAACAGGGTATGCAGGACCGTAAGTTTCACATCGTAGCGCCCCCTGGTTCGGGTAAGACCATCATTGGTTTGGAACTTATTCGTCGCTTCGGTGTGCCGGCAGTTGTCTTTGCGCCGACAACCACAATTCAATATCAATGGTATCAAAAAGTAGGGATGTTTTTGCCAGAAGGAACGGATATTGACTTATACGCCACGCTTGAACCTGACCAAAACGCGCCTATCCACATTTTCACCTATCAACTGATTTCCGTTCCTGTCGAAGCTCAGTTGCATCTGCAACAGGCGGCTTTACAGCTTTGGAAAGAAGAGTTATTAGAGAAAGGTCAGGTACATTCGCTTGTAGAAGCCGAGGCTCGTTTGGAAATGTTACAGCAGAACAACCCTGATGCATACCGAAAGGACCTCAATCGGTATGCAGGACGAATTAAGCATCGGTTGTTGCGCGAGCCGAATGTCGAGATTGCTCCGTTCTTGCACGAGAACGCACGTCGCTTGATTGACCAACTGCTGTCTCATGGTGTTCGCACGGTTGTGCTTGACGAATGTCATCATCTGCTTGCCTATTGGGCGATTGTGTTGCGCTATTTTATCAATCGCATTCCCGAGCCTCATGTCGTTGGTCTGACAGCCACGCTTCCTTCTCCAGAGGACGAAGAAGAGTTTGAAAACTATGATAGCCTGCTGGGTGATGTGGACTTTGAAGTTCCCACGCCGGCGGTTGTTAAGGAAGGCGATTTGGCCCCGTATCGCGATTTGGTCTATTTGGTCAAGCCTACAGCTCGAGAATATGCCTATTTGAATCGCATTCAGCAAGAATTTGAACAGGCAATTGATCATCTGCGAGCGCATCCTCACTTTCAGAGTTGGTTGCGTGGCTTGCTTGAAATTCCGGCTGATGTCCCAAGTCCGGAAGTTGTCTGGCAAACACGTTGGGAGAATGCTCCGTTGCTGATGCTGGCGGCGACGCGCTTGATGATCAAACAGGGAGATTTACGTGATTGGCCTTATCCCATTCCTGCTGAGGCGCATGAGCCGCTAGATTTAGAAGATTGGGCGCGATTGATCGAGCGGTTTAGCTTAGATGTGCTTAAGCTCAGTCCTGATAAGCAAGACCATCGCCTCTATCAAGAAGTGCGCCACGCCATTCAACCTTTTGGTTTCACACTGACTGAACGCGGGCTTCAGCAAAGCCGCTCGCCGGGGGATCTGGTTTTAACCTTTTCTGAATCCAAAGATGAAGCGGTAGCGAAGATTCTGACCGCCGAGGCCAAAGCGCTCGGTGAACGCTTGAGGGCAATTGTTGTGACTGATTTTGAACAGGTGAGCAGCGGAATCGGACGTTTAAAAGGGGTGTTGGGTCGGGACGCAGGGAGCGCAGTCCGGGTCTTCAAATATCTTTTGAAGTCTCCTCAAACACGCTCCTTGGCACCTCTCTTGGTGACCGGTTCGCGTTTCTATTGCCCGGTCGAAATGGCAGAGACCTTTATGAAGCTCTTTGAGTCGCCTGAGCTAAAGCAGGATTTGAATTATGTCTGTAAGATTGTGCCAAAGGAACAAGATATTGCCGAAATTGACGGCGAGGGAAGAGATTGGACAACACGCACCTATGTGCGTTTAGCTACTTCCGCCTTTGAACGAGGTTTGACCCGCTGCCTGGTGGGGACACGGGGCATTTTTGGAGAGGGCTGGGATGCTCTCAGCCTAAATACTTTGATTGATTTGACCAGCGTCACCACGCCTACATCGGTTCAACAATTGCGCGGTCGCGCCATCCGCTTGGACCCAACCTGGCCGCGAAAAGTTGCCCATCATTGGGATGTGATCTGCGTCGCTCCAGAATTCGAAAAAGGCACTTTGGATTTGAGAAGGCTCGTTGCCCGCCACAAACATTTTTGGTCGTTGGTGATTTATTCAGATTGGTTCGAAGAGGTGACCAAAACGTCAACCCGCAAGGCCCCGCCTAACTTGCATGGAAGAATAGCACGTGGGATTTTGCATGTCAGTCCAGATCTTTTCCTTTCTCTTCTAAAAGGGTATAAAGGCTTTTTTGCCAACTTCAGTATTGACCATCACAATCGTACGATGCTCAAACAAGTAGATTATCGCGATTGGGTGTACGACTTGTGGGAAGTCGGGGCTCCCTATAGCAATTTCTCCTACTCTACCAGGAGCTTGGACGCAAAGGACTTAAAAATTCGCACCGTTTTTACTTTACAATCTACCCTTTCAGGCTTTGTCCGTAATACATTCCTGGCAATTGGAAGCGCTTTTGCCTTTTTCTGGAATATCTTTTATTATTCGGCTTTTGTAGGTGACTTGAATTGTATTTTTCTAATTCTTGTGGTCGGATTGGCTGGTGTTTTTATCTACTCTTCCCTAGAATTCGTCAAGCTGATCAAAAAATTATTCACGGAGCAGGTGCCTGATGACATCTTGCTCGATGTTGGTCGCGCCCTCCTTCATACTTTACGCGATTTGAGTCTCATCAGTCCAAATCTTCAACCGGATTATGTCCGAGTGGTGAGAAATCCTGATGATACGTATCAGGTATTTCTGGATTACGCCTCTCCTCAAGATGCTGATACGTTTATCCAAGCTTTTGGTGAAATCTTTGAACCTATTCATGACCAGCGCTATCTGATTATGCGTACCGAAGACCGTTTGCCAAACCTTCCTTTGAACTCGATTTGGTTGGGTATCCGAAAGTTTGTCCGCCAAACGGGGATGTATCCACCTGCATATCATCCGGTGCCTAAAATTCTGGCCGGTCGAAAGGAGAGGGTGGACGTTTTTGCACGCTATTGGCAACGCTATGTAGGCGGTGGAGAAGTGGTTTTTACTCGCAGCGAGATGGGAAGAGCGATCTTGTTGAACGCTCGTTCCCAGCGTCGTCCCAAAGTTAAGCAGATGGCGTTTGAGATTTGGAAGTGAACTTTGTTGGAGTTGTCGGATGCACACAACGTTTGGGGTGATTGCACTCCTTGGTTCGGGTGAGACCTCGCTTGCCGGCAGCCGCATGTTTGAAATAGTTGCCCGACGCCTGCCACGTCCGTTGCGCGCTGCCGTGTTGGAGACGCCCGCCGGCTTTGAGTTGAACTCGGCGCAGGTGGCCGGGCGTGTTGCCGAATTTCTGCGCCTGCGCTTGCAAAATTACGAAGCGCGCGTGGATGTCATTCCAGCGCGTAAACGCGGCACGCCTTTCAGCCCCGACGATCCCGACCTGCTCCGCCCCCTTCTCCAAGCCGATCTGATTTTCATGGGCCCCGGCTCGCCGACTTATACTGTCCGTCAACTGCGCGGTTCTCTGGCTTGGGATCTCATCCGGGCGCGTCATCGCCTAGGCGCGGCGCTGGTCTTTGCCTCGGCAGCGACGATTGCCATTGGGGCGCGTGTCTTGCCTGTCTATGAAATTTACAAGGTCGGCGAGGATGTGACCTGCCCGCTTGGCCTTGACCTGTTCGCCGATTTCGGTCTGGCGCTTTCCTGCATCCCGCACTGGAATAACACTGACGGCGGCGCCGATGTGGACACCTCCCGTTGTTTTGTCGGCATAGAGCGCTTTGCCGAATGGTTGCGTCTCCTGCCGCCGGGACACACTGTCCTGGGGTTGGACGAACACACCGGTGTTATCATAGAGTTTGCCGCCGGAATTTGCACCGTCAGCGGGGTGAGTTCGGTCAGCCTGATACGCGAGAGAGAGACACATATTTTCCCCAGCAGCGCGGTCTTTCCGGTTGAGGAATTGGGCTCAGTGCGCTGTCCTGCTACAGCAGAGGAGGGGATTCCGCCCGACGTGTGGCAAATGTCTCTTGAAGCAGAGCAGGCGCGTCATCGTGCCACCGAGCCGGAGATTCCTGCAGAAGTGCTTCGTCTGCTGGAGGAGCGTCAAGCAGCACGCCAAGCTCGTGATTGGGCGCGTTCGGATTGGTTGCGCGAGCAGATTCGTGCTTTAGGTTGGCAGGTTCAGGACACCAAGCAGGGACAGAAGGTTTCCCCGCTCCCCTAATTTGGAAAGAACAGGGCTTGGTGTTTTGACCAAGCCCTGTGGACTTTTGGTGGGTGGGCGGAATTACATCCCTACCATGAAAGCAAGGCCAACCGTGCCGGGTCCGGTGTGTGTCCCGATAACTGGGCTTACTGTTGTCAAGAAGGTCTCGACCGGGTTCAGGCGAGAAGAGACTTCTTGGAGGATTTGTTGAGCTTCGCTCTCGGCGTTGGCATGAAGGGTTGCTAAGCGAACCGGTGTTTTTCCTGAGACGCTCTCGACCGCCAAGTCAATCATGCGATTGATGGCTTTGCCCTTGGTGCGCACTTTGTCGGCAGTCTCAATACGTCCGTTGACGATCGTCAGGACTGGTTTGATGTTGAGCGCTGAGCCCAAGAGCGCCTGCGCTCCTCCAATCCGGCCGCCTCGATGGAGAAATTCTAAGGTGTCTACTACAAAGAAAATACCAGTGCGTCCGCGTACATCCTCGGCGATTTTCTGACATTCTTGCAAAGAGGCACCGGCCTGTGCTGCACGCGCGGCCATCAGCACTTGGAAGCCCATCCCCATCGAAGTCGAAAGGGAATCGACAATTGCGATTTTATCGGCAGCTTTTCCAAGGGCTTCTTTGGCTTGCATGGCCGATTGAATTGTGCCGGAGAATTTGGACGAGATAAAGATGCCCAAGACATCATAACCGGCCTCCAGCAGTTTCTCAAAGGTCTTTTGCATGGTTACGACCGGAACTTGGGAGGTAGTTGGCATCACCTTGGCAGTGGCTAGTCTCTGATAAAACTCCTCTGGCTGGATGTCTACACCGTCCTGAAAGGTTTCGTCGCCCCAAATCAGGATTTGCGGCGTGATGGTGAGTTGGTAGGTCTCGATGATTGAAGGGGGGAGGTAGGCGGTACTATCGGTAACAATAGCGACTTTTGACATACTTCGGCTCCTTTGCAAAAGTAGGACTCATCTCAAATTTTAAACCCCATGTTGTTTATTTGGTTACGCATTTGGTTATTTTTCTCTTCTCTACGTTAGCTCTTCGTGCCAGGACTTGGGCGACGTTTCTTCTAAGAACCAGGTTGCAAGGCCAAGATCCAATTTGATCATCGATCTCGCTGTGGTACACAGATGCTGTCGCTGACCGTATAGCCGAGCCGGAGGAAATTTTCCTTGACCTTTGAGATATTCTCGACTAAAATCTGGCGGCCTATGCATTCTGAGTATTAGATGAAAGAGTGACATGTTTGAGGCTCTTGCTAACCGCCTAAATGCTTTGTTTGATCAGTTGAGACGCCGCGGAAAGTTGACCGAGGCGGATGTAGATGCTGTAATGCGAGAGGTTCGCCTAGCGCTTCTAGAGGCGGATGTCCATTACAGTGTGGTCAAAGATTTTATAGCTCGCGTTCGACAGAGGGCGGTTGGTACTGAGGTCTCTAAAGCGCTTAATCCGGCACAACAGGTGATCAAGATTGTCTATGAGGAGTTGATCACCACGCTTGGGCCAGCGACGCCTCTTGTTCTTTCTGGCGAAAAGCCGCGTCTGATTGTCCTGGTTGGTCTGCAAGGATCAGGAAAGACGACTGCGGCGGCTAAATTGGCGCGCTTGCTGCGTTCGCGCGGTGAACGTGTGATGTTGGTTGCGGCCGATCCATATCGTCCGGCGGCGATCAACCAACTGCAGACCCTGGGTCAGCAGGTGGATGTGCCGGTGTTCTTTGAGGCGGGGGTTCAGCCGCCTCAATTGGTCCGGCAGGCGTTTGAGAAGGCGCGTCATGGTGGTTATACGGTGGTGATTGCCGATACGGCTGGACGGTCACAGTTAGATGAAACATTAATGAATGAGTTGCGGGCTATTGTTCGGCAAACTCCACCAGCGGAGACACTGCTCGTTGTGGACGCGATGATTGGTCAGGAGGCGTTGCATGTCGCCGAGGGATTCCGCAATGCTTTGACCTTGACCGGCCTGATCATGACCAAGATGGATGGTGACGCGCGCGGCGGGGCGGCGATTTCCATCCGTGCTGTAACAGGTGTCCCGATCAAGTTTCTCGGCGTTGGAGAAAAGATGGACGCCCTGGAGGTCTTCCAGCCTGAGCGCTTAGCCTCTCGCATTCTTGGCATGGGAGACGTGATTGGGTTGATCGAAAGAGCCGAAGCGGCTTATGATGAGCAACAAGCACGCCGCCAGGCAGAACGCCTGAGCAAGGGTGAATTCACCTTGGAAGATTGGGCTGAAATGCTTCGTTCTTCCAAGAAGATGGGACCGCTAAGCCAATTGCTCGAGATGCTTCCCGGCGAGCTGGGACGTGCTGCTCGTTTGATTGACCCAAAGGAAGCTGAACGCGCATTCAAGCAAGCAGAAGCAATTATCAATTCGATGACGCCCGCCGAGCGGCGTAATCCGGATATCTTGAACGCCAGTCGCCGTCGTCGCATTGCTCGAGGAGCCGGCCTGGATGTTCAAGATGTCAATCGTTTAATAAAGCAATTCCGTGAAATGCAACGGATGATGAAAACGCTTCAAAAGACAGGCCCGCGTGGATTGTCCAGGTTGTTTGGGTAAGATATGGTAAGATATAATAAACATTTGTTGTAAAAGCCCTTTCTTTAGGACAATGGCGGATGATTTCTGACAGGCATCCTTTCTGCCTCCCTCTCTCAGAAATTTGTCCGTCGGCGTTGTAAAATACCTTGAAGGAGAAACTTGCAGATGGTACGTATTCGTCTTCGCCGAACCGGTTTCAAAGGCCAGCCCTCTTATCGACTCGTGGTTGCGGATAAGGAAAGCCCGCGCGATGGGCGTTTTCTCGAGATCGTGGGCTACTACAATCCTCGCACGGAGCCCCCAACAGTGCATATCAAGGAAGATCGTCTTTTCGATTGGATGAGCAAAGGGGCACAACCGACCGAATCGGTTCAGAAGCTGCTCGTGATGACCGGCGCTGCCGAACGCTTCCAGCGCTTCAAAAAAGGCGAGCCTTTGGAAGTTTTGTTGGCCGAGGCTGAAAAGGCAAAGGCAGTGCGGGTAGCCAATCCTAAAACCAGAAAATAAATTTCTTGCGGAACGGCTTGTCACCTAACGGGCGCAAGCCGTTCCGACCTTTGAGGTGTTATGAAAGCCTTGGTAGAGTATGTTGCGAAATCGTTGGTAGAGCACCCGGAGGCGGTGCGGGTCCGGGAGATGCGCCAAAAAGACCGGATTCTCCTGGAATTGAGCGTCGCCAAAGAGGATATGGGACGTGTGATTGGACGCAGCGGACGAGTTGCAAACGCTTTGCGCACCCTTCTCCGAGTCGTGGCAGAACGGGAAGGATGCCCGGTTACTCTCGATGTCGTCGAACCCTGAGAAGATGAACAACGCTCGGGTCTCTGCAGGCTCGCCGAACCAGAGCGAGCCTGCCTTTGTCGCTGTTGGGAAGATTCGGCGCCCGCACGGTGTGCGGGGGGATGTCTTGGTGGAGCTGTATACCGATTTTCCCGAGAGGCTTGTCCCCAAGAAAGTCCTCTATCTCGGCGAATCGCATCAACGAGTTGTCGTCCGCCGTCGCCGTTCCCATCGCGAGGGGTTATTGCTGGCCTTTGAAGATTACGATACCCCGGAGGCTGTTGGGGAGTTTCGCAACCAGATTCTTTATGTTGCCACCCACGACTTGCCACCTCTGCCTGAGGGAGAGTATTATTTCCACGAATTGATCGGCTTAGCCGTTGAAGACGAGACCGGAAGGTTTTTGGGGAGATTGGAACAGATCTTGGAGACAGGTGCCAATGATGTGTATGTGGTCGTCCCCGCTTCAGGGCGCGAGATTCTCCTACCTGCGATTGAAGAGGTCATTTTGTCGGTAGATCGAGAAAATCGTAAGATGGTGGTACATCTCCTGCCTGGTTTGCTTGAAGAGGAAGCATAGCACGGTATGGACAAGCGGTATTGGGTTGGTTTCAATCTGGTTAAGGGAATCGGGGCAGTACGTTTCCAGGCTTTGCAGGCTTATTTTGGTTCTCTTGAAGCCGCTTGGAAAGCACCGATTGAGTCCCTGGTCGCGGCCGGTCTCGGTCCAAAACTAGCCGAACGGGTTGTCCAGGTGCGTCAACAGGTGGACTTAGATCGTTTCTTTAGCCAGATTGATGCGCAGGGGATTACCGTTCTGACCTGGAATGATGAGGCCTATCCGCGTCGTCTGAAAGAAATTGAACAACCTCCGCCTGTGCTCTATCTGCGCGGGACTCTGACCTCGGAGGATACTTGGGCCGTAGCGATTGTTGGAACGCGGCGAGTGACGGCGTATGGACGTCAGGTAACCGAAGAGCTGGCTTCCTTCTTAGCGGCGAACGGTGTTACAGTCGTTTCGGGTCTAGCGCGTGGCGTGGATGCAATTGCCCATCAGAGCGCCTTGCGCGCTGGCGGTCGGACACTAGCCGTTCTGGGTTCTGGTGTTGATCGGATTTATCCTCCCGAGCATACTCAACTTGCTCGCCAGATTATCGAACACGGTGCTTTGCTTTCGGATTATCCTCCTGGCGTTCCGCCTGAAGCCGCCAATTTTCCACCACGTAATCGGATTATCTCTGGCTTATCCATGGCAACGGTGGTGGTTGAGGCCGGAGAAACCAGCGGTGCGCTCATCACTGCCCAGTTTGCTGCTGACCAAGGGCGCGAGGTCTTTGCCGTGCCGGGGAATATCTTGGCTCCACAATCCAAAGGTACAAACCGCCTTATTGCTGAAGGGGCGCGTCCCCTCCTTTCGGGAAGAGATTTGCTGGATGTTCTTAATCTGACACGGGTACAAGAGCAGCGTCAGGCGCGTCATGTTTTGCCTACCGATCAACTGGAAGCGCGTTTACTGGAGACTCTTTCCCATGAACCGCTTCATATAGACGAAATTTGCCGTCAGACCGGTTTGCCGATAGAACGAGTGACTGCTACCTTAACGATGATGGAACTCAAAGGGTTAGCGCGACAAGTGGGTGGAATGAACTTTGTTGCTGTCTGTGAAACACAGGCAGAGTACGATACTTCTATGACAACGAGGCCGACCTCATGAAGGAAGTGTATGCTGTTATTATGGCCGGAGGAGGCGGAACGCGCTTGTGGCCGCTCTCACGCCGGACGCAACCCAAACATCTTTTGCCACTTCTTGGAGCGGAGACGTTGTTTTATAGCACCGTGGACCGCTTGCGCGGCTTCCTACCCCCTGAGCGGATTCTCGTTGTGACGACAGCCGATCAGTTTGACATTTTGCGGTCCCAAGCCCTCTCTATCCCAGATAAAAATTTCTTGCTAGAACCCGAACCGCGTGGGACGGCTGGGGTAGTCGGGTTGGCAGCGTCAGTTCTGGCGCAACATAACCCGCAAGCGGTGATGTGCGTTCTACCTTCGGACCATTACATTGGCAATCCTGAGGCATTTCTTTCTGCTCTCAGAACCGCTGTCGCCGTGGCAGAAGATGGGTATTTGGTCACTTTAGGCATTCCCCCGACCTTCCCTTCAACCGGTTACGGATACATTCAGCGTGCAGAACTGCTTCCGGGTGCGTTCCCACAGCCGGTCTATCGCGCCCGACGTTTCGTTGAAAAACCGGACGAGGTACGCGCCCGGCAGATGTTGGACGATGGCGAACATTTTTGGAATTCGGGCATTTTTGTATGGCGGGTTGATTCCATCCTGCAAGAAATTAAACGCCAAATGCCGGAACTATATCAGGTGCTTGAGCAGATTCAAGGGATTTGGGGAACTGCGGAACAGACCTCGATTTTGCCGGAGGTCTGGCGGCTTGCACCCATCCAAACAATCGATTACGGGGTGATGGAACATGCCGAACGGATAGCGCTAGTTCCGGCTTCTGGCTTGGACTGGAATGATGTTGGCTCGTGGGATTCGCTCTTTCTGGTTTTGGAGGCGGATGAGCAAGGTAACCTAGTCCGTAATGTAGAATTTTTTTCACTCGATTCCTACCGGACCTTGGTATATGCTAACGAGAGAAAACTTATCGCCGCTATCGGCATCGAGGACTTGATTGTGGTCGATACTGGCGATGCTCTCTTGCTTTGCCGCCGTGGTCAATCGCAACAAGTTCGCAAAGTGATTGAATGGTTGAAACAAGGTGAGCGTCAAGAATACCTATGAAGCCAGTAAAACCCTGGTCTTGTGCTAGACGACGAAGTCGTCCGATGATCTGGGAGACTGCTGTAGGTGGCCTCGCCGCCTTGCAGTGACATGATACTCTATGTTTGCAACAAAGCCATGTGTGAGGGTTATCTTCCTGCTTGATTCGAAAAACTTTGGGCGGCTCTTGCCGCTGACAAACAAGGAGGTGCTCTGGTGGAAGCTTATTGCGTCAAATGCAAAACAAAACGTGAAATGCTCAATCCTCAGCCCGATTTCAACAAGGCAGGGTCGCCCATTACGCGAGGCATCTGTCCGGAATGTGGTACGGCGATGTTTCGCCTTGGAGTGACAGAAGCTCATCAGGAATTGGTCAAGCCAGAGAAGGACGCACATCGTTCTGGAAAGTTGGTAATTGTCGAGTCGCCGGCTAAGGCAAAGACCGTCGGACGTTTTCTCGGCAAAGAGTATACCGTACGTGCTTCGGTAGGTCATGTTCGCGATTTGCTTCGCTCACAACTTTCGGTGGATATCGAACATGATTTTAAGCCCACCTACCGCGTTCCAAAAGAAAAGAAAGAGGTTGTAAAAGATCTGAAGCGGCTTGCACAAGAACATGCTGAGATTTACTTGGCAACTGACCCGGACCGGGAAGGTGAAGCAATTTCCTGGCATTTACTCGAAGCGGCTTCAATTGACCCAAAACGAGCACGCCGCGTTGTCTTCCATGAAATTACCGAACACGCGATTCGAGAAGCGTTTGCGCACCCAAGGGAAATCAACATGAATCTCGTCAACGCGCAACAAGCGCGACGCGTGTTAGATCGGTTAGTTGGGTATAGCATTAGTCCGATTCTTTGGGAGAAAGTTCGCTCGCGGCTGTCGGCTGGACGCGTTCAGTCGGTGGCTCTACGCATGATTGTTGAGCGCGAGCGAGAGATTCAGGCTTTTGTGCCGGTTGAGTATTGGACGATTACAGCAGAGTTTCGACCGGAAAGTGAGAAGAAAACTACCTTTTTGGCCAGATTGGCCAAAATTGACGACCAAGACCCTGCCTTGGGGAATGAGGAGGCTGTTCGTCCTCTCTTGGCCGATATGGAAACGGCTTCTTATGTTGTGACGCGCCTGAAGCGTGGTGAACGTCGGCGGCGCCCTTCCCCGCCGTTCATTACCTCTACCCTTCAACAAGAAGCCGCTCGTAAACTGGGCTTTACAGCCAAACGGACAATGGCGCTGGCCCAAGGACTATATGAGGGTGTCGATGTCGGGGAGGGTGGAACGACCGGCCTGATTACGTATATGCGTACCGATTCGACCAACATTGCCGAAGTGGCTCGTGAGGAAGCACGCCGCTATATTGCTCAACGTTACGGAGCGGATTTCCTGCCTGAAAAACCGATCGAGTACACCAAGAAAGTAGCTGGAGCACAGGAAGCGCATGAGGCGATTCGTCCCACGTCGGTCTTTCGGGACCCGGAGAAAGTGCGTCCGTATCTCGAACCGGCAATGTTCAAACTGTATCAGCTTATCTGGCAGCGCTTTGTTGCCTGTCAAATGGAAGCGGCGGTATACGATACACTCTCGGTTGAGGTAACCGGTCGCAGTTCGGCGCACGAGTACCTATTCCGCTCCTCGGGTTCTGCGGTTAAATTCCCCGGTTTCTTGATTGTGTATGAAGAAGCCCGTGATGAGGATGTCAAGAGCGAAGAAGACGAAATGAATGTCCGCATTCCTGCTTCGGTGGTTGAGGGGCAAAAACAGCAATTGGTTCGTTTGATTCCGGAACAACATTTCACGCAGCCGCCGCCTCGCTATTCAGAGGCCAGCTTGGTGCAGGCGTTGGAGGAGTATGGGATTGGCCGACCGTCCACGTATGCTCCAACCCTCTCGACCATCCAGCAACGAGGGTATGTGGAACGAATTGACCGCCGTCTTGTCCCGACCGAGACAGGGATTTTAGTGACCGAGTTGTTGGAAAAGTATTTTCCGGAAATCGTGGATTACCAGTTTACGGCGCGTATGGAAGAAGATTTAGACCGAATTGCCGCTGGCAAGGCCAAGTGGGAAAAGGTGATACGTGCCTTCTACACACCTTTTGAAGAGACCGTACGACGCGCCCAAGCAGAAATGCCGGTCAGCAAAAGTGGCCCTGAACGGATTGGCCGTTCTTGTCCTCAGTGTGGTAAAGACTTGGTGATGCGTTACGGTCGTTACGGCAAGTTTATCGCTTGTTCTGGTTTCCCAGAATGTCGTTATACAGAAACTTGGCTGGAAGAGATTGGCGTCGCTTGTCCGAAGTGTGGTAACCCACTGGTTGAGCGCAAAACGCGCCGCGGAAAAACGTTTTATGGATGCAAGACATACCCATCTTGTGACTTCACCTCTTGGAAGCAGCCTTTGCCCTCGCCTTGCCCCAAGTGCAATGGCTTGTTGGTGCTAGCCAATAAGAGAGAAGCTCAATGCCTGAAGTGTGAAGAGACTTTTATGCTAGAGGCTATTCTTCCGGAGGCAATCGAGACAGCATAACGATCTTTGTCATTCGTTCTGGCCGGACATTGATGTCCTGGCTCTTCATCTCAAAACCGCTTGACGAAGACTAGCCGAGCGATTCAATCTGCTTGAGTGGACTTTATGCGTCTACCAGGAGTTCGTCTTTGAGCAACGGGGTGAGGGTAGCTAGAGGGTTACTCGTTTTTGCTCAGTTGCAAAGACTTGGGAAACTTAAAATGCATGCATCGTGATGAGCCTTTGAAGATGACAAAACCTTGGAATCGTGCTAGATGACCAATGCCTCCAAATGAGCCGGCAGACCGCTTCGGTGACTGCGCCGCCTTGCAGTGACACGATATCCTAGTTTACAACAGAGCAACTCTTGATAGTGGGAAATCACCAAATTAATTATGCTATCTGTTCTGGGTTGCTGTATAATCAGAGCAAGGATTGCTTGGAGGAAGGAGAAGAACCATGCTGGCTTTCATCAAAAAACCGATTGTGGCGGGTGGACTGGGGTTTGTGATTGGCTTGTTCATTGGCCTGGTTATTCTTGGGTGGTGGTTGTGGCCGGTTGAGTGGAAAGATGCCGACCCATCGTATCTGAATACGACCTACGCGGCCGATTACCTCCGCATGACGATTGAGTCCTATGAGAAAAATGGCGACCGAGAACTCGCTCTGGCGCGTTATCGCTCGCTGGGTGCGCAAGGCCCAACGGCGATGAATGCAGTGATGAACCAGCCGGGGTATCTCAATCCGCTTGCGATTGCGAACTTTCAGCTTCTTCTGGATAGCGCCGGGGAGGGCGCAACCCCATCGCCTGAAGAACCGGCCGCGCCCGGAACAGGCATGCTTGTGGTTATCATTGGTGGCGGTATCCTGGCCGTTCTGCTGGTGGCCTTTTTGGCGTTTCGTTTTGTGATCCCCCTCTTCCGAGGCTATGCCGGTGGCGAAATCTCGGCTGCTCGGCGTGCGCAACAACTTTCTAACCAGACGCCGATGACCGATTATGAGGCGATGGGACAGGAGCCGCCAATCGCCCAATTCATTACGACTTATGTCAGCGGCGATGATTACTATGATGAGTCCTTCAGTATTGAACTCCCAACAGGTGAATTCCTCGGCGAGTGTGGAATTGGGATTTCGGACACCATCGGCGTTGGCGAACCGAAAAAGGTTACGGCTTTTGAGCTTTGGTTGTTCGACAAAAGCGATATTCAGACGGTTACCAAAGTTATTATGTCGAACCATGCCTATAACGACCCGGCCATTCGCCAGCGCCTAGAGGCCAAAGGTGAGCCGATCTTGGCACAGCCCGGCAAGCAGATTATTCTGGAAACCAAAGCCTTACAATTAGTGGCGATTATTACTGATATAGAGTATGCTTCCGGAGATGCCCTGCCGGCTAAAAGTCATTTCGATCGTTTGACGGTAGAGTTAGCAGTCTGGCCAAAAGTAGCCTAGCCGTGACGGCCTAAAACGTCTTCCTTGCCCTTTTTCATCGGCGCTAACGCTGTGGGAAGGGGGAGTCTTTGCTAGGACACGGTTGGCGCCGATTGTTTGTTTCACTTTCCCTGATCGTGAAAGAAAAAATGAGCAGGTTATCCAAATAGTTCACCTGCTCGTTTTTTGGGGTCTATCAGCCGCTTACTCGATCTTAAGGATGGTCAAGGTTATTTTTCCTCCCGGCGTGTCCACCTCGACTGTATCGCCGACGCGATGGTTAAGCAGGGCGCGACCGATTGGGGATTCGTTCGAGATTTTACCGGCGCGTGGGTCGGCCTCTTTGGCGCCGACGATCTGAAATACTTCCGGCTCAAGACCGTCTTCTTGTACGGTCACGCGTGCTCCGATGGAGACGGTTTCTTTGGGGCCATCTGTCTCTTCAATGATGATAGCAGTGCGCAGGATGTATTCCAGTTCTTGGATCCGTCCTTCTAGAAAGGCTTGGTCTTCTTTGGCTTTGTGATAGTCGGCGTTTTCCGAGAGGTCGCCCATCTGAATCGCCTCACGCAGGCGTTTGGCCAGCGCTTCGCGCTCTGGGCCTTTTAGTCGTTCCAACTCAGCTTTGAGTTTTTGTGCTCCTTCGGCAGTAATGTATTGCGGCGTGTTCATTGCTTTCCACTCCAAACGATAAATCCTTTAGGGTTTAAGATAGGGGTCATGTAAACGAGCATGTTCTTCGATTGCATAACGGTCGGTCATACCGGCGATATAGTCACAAATCGTGCGTTCTAGGCCACGGATGGGAATCCATTTTTGGACGTGATTGGGCAGAATCTCCGGTTGGGTACGATAGGCGTTGAACAGATCTTCGATGATACGTTCGGCTTTGACCTGCATGCGCATCACCCGATAGTGGCGATAAAGTTTTCGGTAGAGAAAATCCTTCAATTCACGATTACGACGCTGCATCTCTTCGCTGAAACCGATGATGTTATAGGGCAATTTTTGAATGTCCAGCGGAGATTTAACATTGCTCTCTTTCAGACGGGCGTCTGTCGTGTGTATCAGGTCGGTGACCAGTAAACCGATGAGGTGGCGAATCATACGGTGGCGTTCCATGTCCGGCAGGAGTGGCCCGCGCCAACCGAAGGTATGCACCAGAATTTCCCACAAGGTAATGCCCTCGAGGTCGTGGGGGGTGATGAGGCCGGAGCGCAGGCCATCGTCCAAGTCGTGTGTAGTATAGGCCAGCTCGTCGGCGACGTTGGAGATCTGCGTTTCGAGATTGCCGCGCAGTTCAGGATTGTAATCGCGGGCGTCTGCCACGTCGTATTCGGATTCGTGTTTGACAATCCCTTCGCGCACTTCCCAGGTGAGATTGAGGCCGGGGAATTCTGGATAGCGTTGTTCGAGTTCGGTGACGATGCGCAAAGATTGTTTGTTATGGTCAAAGCCGCCGTAATCGGCCATCAGGCGGTTAAGGGCGTACTCGCCGGCATGACCAAAGGGAGAATGCCCTAGGTCGTGTGCTAGGCAAATCGCCTCAACTAGGTCTTCGTTTGCTCCTAGGGCGCGGGCGATCGTACGACCGATTTGCGCCACTTCCAGGGTGTGCGTCAGGCGAGTGCGAAAGTAATCGCCTTCGTACGTGATGAACACCTGGGTTTTGTATTCTAGGCGGCGAAAGGCTGTGGTGTGCAGAATCCGGTCGCGATCTCGCTGGAAAGCGGTGCGATATTCCGGTTCGGTATCCAGGTAGACGCGCCCTTTGCTGTCCTTGCTGCGCATGGCATACGGCGCTAGGCTACGGTCTTCAATTTCTTCTAGGTCTTGTCGAGAATACATATGTTATCTCTGCGGAACGAAGAAAGTAGTTTAATCGAGGCGGGAGAACCTGTCAACGATGTAAGCGTGTGCCAATGGGTTCGCCTTGCAAGGCGCGCCGGAGGTTGCCAGGCAATGCTCCGGAAAAGATGACGACTTCTAGGTCAGGGAGTTCTTCTACTAGTTTGAGCATTTGTGTTACTTTTGCGCGCATACCGCCAGTGACATCTGCTCCAACTGCTTCGCCAACCATCCAGGCGCTTTCGGCAAGCATGGCGGGAGTCAGTTCGGTGAGTAGGCGGGTGCGCGCCGGAAAGTCGGCCCAAACACCCTCTTCCAGGCCGGCTAATAGAATACGACGAGGACGCAGTTCGTGTGCCAAATGGATAAACAGGTCTTCGGTAGACAGGATGGTTCCTCCTAACGCTTCATCGAAGACTGTATCTCCGTGCACGACTGGTAGTAAGTTGCGTTCGAGTGCCATTTGCAGGGGGTAAAGGTCCCAAATCAGAATCCGTCTTGCGTAGGCGGTGATACTAGAAAATGGCGAAATTGTCACGGCCGGTAAGTCGGCTTGGCGCAAGGCTGCAAGGACAATGCGGTTCAAAGACGAAGCCTGGTACCAAACTTCGGCAAAGCCGCGCCAGGCCTCGGGTCGAGAAACGCCACGATGGGTATCGAAGCGGCGGGCAGCCTCATGACCAAAGGAACCGGAGCCATGGCCGAGGAGTAAGAACAGTCCAGGCGTTTCTTTTAAGGTTTGGGCAATTTCTTGGGCAAGCTGTTGGAGCAAGTCCAGACGTGGGGTATAGGGGCGCGTTTTGTCTGTGATAAGTGAACCACCGAGTTTCAGGAAAGTAAGCATGTAACGAATGTAGCATGTTCTAGAGTTGCCGTCAAGCGTGTATAACTTTTTATGTTTTGGCAGATTACGATCGTCCTTGTCCCACGATACCCGCAGAACGCAGCCGATTTTCTGTTGTAAGACATTTTTACAGTAGGTCGGTTACTTCCATAGCCTGCAGAGATGTTTGCATTCGGACCTTGGTTGGAGGTGGCGCCGGTGTCAACAGAGTTGGCAAGGAAAATCCCTTTGGCTTGAGCTGTGCTTGGCGAAAAAGCAAGAGCGCCGTTGATAAGAAAGGCAAGGTTGCTATTTTCAGGCAAAAATGAGCCGTTAACTGAGATATTTAGATTGCCGTTAACCAAAATAACAAGAGAGCGATTGTTAAAAATAGCTTTATTACTGTCATTAATTGTCAGGCTGCTGGAAAAAAGAACTGCCTGGCGGTTGAGGTTGTTTTGGCTGATTTCTTCGAGGTTTTGAGCCGTTTTTATCAGAGTGCGGGATCTAAGGTAGGAGATAAAGTCCGAGGCTGAGATC
>JANWWB010000008.1 GCA_025056515.1 Anaerolineales bacterium | reverse complement strand
GCGCTTCATGCCGCGCGCCTTAAGGAACTCGACTGCGCCCAGCACATCCTGCCGCTCCAGATAGCCAAAGGTTGCCAGACGCCCGTCGCTGCGGCCGTGGGCGCGGAAATCGAAGAGCAGCACGCCGAACCCGGCCTGATGGAAATGGGGAGCGCGCTGAATGTCCCAATCGAGACTGCTACCATGTCCGTGCAGAATGATGATTGCTCGATCTGAACCGGAGGCGGGAATCCAGAACCCGCGCAGGGTTATGCCATCGCTCGCCGGAAAGGCCACTTCCTCATAATCCAAGCCGTACTCAGCAGGGGTGCGCGTTATTTCTAGAGGAAAGCGACGTGTTAGATAAAAGGAGAAGCCTAATCCGATCAGGAGCACCAATAGGAGCAAAATTCCCAGAAACCAAAGTAGAACGGTCATACGGCCTCCTTTTTCACCCATTGTAAACTCACTGCGCTCATTACAAATAAGACAGCGTAGGCGAAGAAGATGACGAAATAGCCTAGGCCGGGCAGGTAACCGTTGAGATAGTCCGCCACCGGACCACCAATGCCTCTGCCGATCATCCCCGCCCCGGCCCCGGCCAGGTTCGAGACGCCGAGGTAGCGTCCGGCCTCCTCTGCAGGCACCAGGTCTGCGCCGAGCGCCCAGTTGGAGGTCATGAAGAAGCCTGTGCCGAGGCCGATGAGAATCCCAGCTATATAGAGCATGACCATCTGCGGCACCCAGATAGTGAGCAGGGTCAGACCAGCCCCCAGTGCAGCAATGATTCCGCTCCAGAATGAGATGCTGCGTTTGCCGAAGCGATCGCTTAACCAGCCGCTGCCTAGCGCTGAAGCAATGATCAACAAACCGATGACCATCATCAGCGTGCCGTTGGCCGAAGCCGCCTCTTCCGCGCTCATCCCAAAAGCGTACATCAGGAAGAACGGCAGAAACCCTTGGAAGGAAGTGGCCGCCGCCAGAAAGAACAGGCGGTTGACCACCCACCAGGTGAACGAAGCATGACGGCGAGCATCCTGCCCAAGCGTAGCGAGCGCCCCCGACCAGACGCCTGCCGCCACCGCTACGACCATGGCCGCCACGCCGCCGATTCCGACCATCACCGCCAGGGCAGTCGCTTTTCCGGCGAAGGGCCAGGTTGCCAGACCTATCAGCCCGCCGACCACGCCGCCGCCCGCCAGTCCGGCCAGCGCGCCGAGGGCAATCCCCGCCAGCATGCCGAGCACGCGCAGCATCGGGATTTTGAACGAGACCGAGGGCTTCTCCTTGAGCGGCTCTTCTCGGACAAAGAGCATGGTCAGGAGCATGACGACAAAAATGACCGCTCCGGCTGCAAAGACCGCCCAGCCGAGTTTCCCAGCCCCAACCAGTTGGGCAATCGTGAAGCCGACCAACACGATGGGGATGAGTTCCATCACCGCCTTGACCGCCGAGGCGCGGCCGCGCTGTTCGGGGGGAACAAGGTCAGGAATAAGACCCTGGAGGGGGCCATGCGACACGTTGGCCGAAAATTGGATCAATAGCGTGGCGACCAGCAGCATGGCAAAATTCCCCGAAAGGGCAATCATCGCCAGGAAGACAATGTCAAAGAGACTGCCAACCAGAATAAAGGGACGCCGCCGCCCAAAACGCGAAGTGGAACGGTCGCTGAGCAGACCGGCGGCCGGCTGGACGAGCATGGCAATCATCAGCCCTGCCGTGCTGATGAACCCCAGCGCCGAGTTCCTCTCTCCTTCCGGCACAAAGAGGGCAATCAAATAAGGGGTGAAGACCGACCCGACCGAGGTGTTGCGAATGTTCAGCCCCAGCCAATAGAGGTTGATGGTGATGTAATCGTACCAGCGCAAGCGTTTCATGGCGACACTCCTTGCAGGCGGATTGGCAAGCCGGGAAGGCAAACCGATTTCTCTTCAAAATCAAAGGCAAACGTTAAGGCAGGCGTTCGAAAATCAACACTTCAGCCGTCTCATACACCAGGCGGTACGCCGGCGCAGCGCGGAGCGAATCGGAGAGTCGGCTGACGCGCACCCCGCCGCCCGGCGTTTGGTGGGAAAGGTACACATAGTCGAAAGTCTCTTCGTTCTGCGCCGCCCAGGTTTCCAGGCAAGCGGCGTCCTGGTCGAGACAGTTGTACAAGTCTATATAGAGGTCGGTCTTTATCGTAAAGTGTTCCTCGCCGTTCAACCATTCCCGTCCTTGTATCGTCGTAAGGTTTTGCCGTTGGCTCAAAGCGGGAAACCATTCTGTCAAGGGTGAGAGGGTCGAAACTCGATACCAGTCCATAATAAGAAACCGACTGTTGGCCGGGGTTTGCTCGGCCACCCAGGCAATCGCCTGTCGGTCTGCCGCTGAGAGGACCGAGTTTCCTATTTGGAGGAGATTCTTTTGGGCATTGAAAACCATCATCATTAACAGATATCCTAGGAGGACTTTTCCAAAGTTTGTGCCAAGCGTCTCTTGCCAGGTTTTCGAGAAGCGTTCGAAGGCGGGTATGATGAAATCGGTCAAACTGATTGTTGCTAACAATGTAGCATGAATAGCAATCACATGGGGAGCACTGCGCGGGTCGGTTAGGAAGACAAAAATGAACCAAACCGGAAGAAGACGTTGATGGTTTTTCCAGGCGGCAAAGGCGCCCAGGACAGTCAGGATAGCGATAAGCGGCAGGCTTTCGTCGGTAAAGCTCAGTTCGAATAAGGGCACCCAAAAGAGCCAGCGCGCGCCGCCGGCGCGTGCTGCCAGGAGATAGGTCTCGATGCCGTAAGAAGAAGCGCCGAGCATCTCCTGCGCCAACAGGAAAAAAGCCGGCAATGCCAGAAGACTGAACACGGACGGAAGCCAACGGACAACTTCCAGCAAATCCACCTTGAATGCCGTATGAATGGTGGCCGCAAGGTACAGCGGCAGGGGCGGATAGGCAAATGGGATGCGCAGGTAGTTATACGAAGCGACCAATGGAAGGCGGAAATTGTTTTCCAGCAGGTCGCGGGTCATGGCGTAGAATAAGCCACCGTCCACCACAGGGAAGCCGGCGCGAGCCGGGGCGAACAAGCGTACATACGCTCCCAACAACAAGGCCAGGCAAAGCAAGAGGATCGTCCACTGCCACTCGAAAGGGAGCGATCCTCTCATCCCGCTTTTGCCCGTAGGCGCAGGCGGCCTCTTTGCGCTTCTAGACGTCGAGGACGGGAGTTTGATATTCATGCGGCCGCCTCTTCGGTTCCTGCTATCTTGCCCTTGCGGAAAGAACTCCATCCCAGCAGGAGTGTCACGAGCAAAGGAAGCGTAACATACGGGATTTCATAGGTCATTCCCATGGTGATCAAGGCCAAGAAGAACGCTAAGAGATCAATCCCTAACAGCAGCAAGGCAATTTTCATGAAGCGTACTCCCTGCAGGACGAGCGAAAGCGTCAGCGTGGTCAGCGGGACCAACAGTAAGATTTGGTCATAGGTCCAAGTATACGGCGTGGAGAGCAAGGTGAAACAAACGGCCAGACTTGTTACCTGAAGAGGAGAGAGATGTTCGCTCCTTTTCCAAAACCAAATGAGAAAGAGCAGGGAGAGCAACAATATCGTTCCTCCGCCGAGCCAACGCGCGCAATCAGATTGAAAATCACATACAACCGTGGCCATCCCCCAGATGGTCGGAGAGGAGCCGAGCGCTCCCAGCATTTTCGTTTCGCCGGCCGTCCAGAACTCCCCTATCCAGCGCCAATTGACCAGCATGCCCAGAAGAACCAGAAACAGACCGGAAAGGAGGGAGACCAAAATTGATGTTCTATCTTTCCTGAAAAGGTAGAGAAGCAAAACTACGGCCAGAGGCGCGCCTAGATTGGGCTTGAAAAATAAAAACGGCAGGAGCCATGCGCTTTGTCGGTATTTTCCCTGGGACCATAGGAAAGTCATCCAAGCCAGAACTGCCAGGATAAACCCGCTCAATTGGCCGTGCGCAAGCGCTAACCAGGTGGGCCGGAAAAACAAGAGCACTAAAACAAAGAGCAAAGCATATGC
>JANWWB010000426.1 GCA_025056515.1 Anaerolineales bacterium | reverse complement strand
CTTTGGCTTTTTGCTTTTCCAGTGCGGTGCGTAGACCAGGGGAGGTCACAACCGCTCCGGCCAGGGCAGGTTTGCGCCGGAGCACGTAATTGAGGGTCAGGATACCGCCCAGGCTATGTCCATAGATGAAGCGATGGGTGTTTGGAAAGAGGGAGGCGGCTTGTTCAAACATCGAATCCATATCTTTCATGAAAGCTTCAAAAGAGGGCGCGTGCCCTCGCTGGCCACCTGACCGACCGTGGCCGCGCAGATCAAAACCCATCAAGGCATAACCGTTTTGAGCCAAGACTGCCCCAAGGTGGTCATACCGTTGACAATGCTCTCCCAAGCCATGTACGAGGACGATGCATGCTTGAATCGTAGTGGAGGGCATCCAACGCCGACCGTACATGTCGATCTGGTCAAAAGAGGTCCACGTCCATTCTACAATTTCCATCTCTGAACTCCTGGTTGTATGTTGTGAGAGTAGGGGTAAGCTTCTCGAGGAGAGGTGTAGCGTTCTCTCCCATCCTGTAAGTATCGAGTGTTCAGGGACACGGCCGCCTCCCACGCAGTTATCCTTCTAGACCACGCACTTCGAAGCGACAGTATGGGTCACCCTGCGCCATGCAATCGGTTTCAACGACCTCAAATTCCTGTTCGGTGGCCCAAAGCACAGCTTCGGCAATTGAGCCGACATACAAGTGACAAATAGGTTGGTCGCTATGCCGGCCATAACAAATGGCACACGTCGATTCGCAATAAGCCAAAGTAGAGCCATCGTCTTCTACCCAAGCATTAACTTGAGGATTGGTCTTCTTCAAGGCGTTCACCATCCCGTTCAAAACGAATTTAATCCGGCTTCGAATCGGCATCAATTTGATGGCGGCGCCGGCGACTCCCATCAGTGCTCCCTGCTCACGGACACCGTACTGGAAGGAGGCTTTCCCAATCCGGCGCAAGATCCCCTTTCCGGCGCGTCCGTAGAATTCTTCAATGGCTTGGTTGAAGCGTGCATAGTCTTCTGTTTGGATAGCAGGTTGGGTATCGTTGGGAGGAAAATTCCCAATGAAGCGCTCAAGGCCGACATTCCGCAAGACGGCATTGAGGCCGTGCTCTCCCATGACCTCTTGGGCGGCTGTAAGTGCTTGGCGAGCCAAGGCATTCACAATGACTGCGTTTTCGGCGTGGACCATTTTCTACTCCTTTGCGGCAAACGAATAGCGGTAGACGGGATATCGTTCACCGGTCTCTCGAAAGCCTAATCGTTTGTAGAGCTTCAAAGAAGCGGTATTGTCATTTTGGGTGTTAACGGTGAACCGATATAGGCCCGATTCCTGTGCTCTTTTCATCATGTCCAGAGTAAGTGCTAGGCCGATTCCCTGTCCCTGCTTTTCTGGTAAGACGGCCAACCGTGCTAAATGGACACTGAAGACGCTGCGCATGCTCAATTGATACCCCAAGATGGTGCCATTTTGCTCGGCGACAGTAGCATAGGTAGATAGGCGAAAAGCCCACCGGAACATCTCCAAGGAGGTTTGCCAAAGTGGTTCAAAGGCATTTGCATCTAGGGACGCTACATCCGGTAAATCATGGATTTTCATCGGACGGATCGTCCATTCCGGATCGAGAGAGGTTTCTATTGGCTGGAATTGTTCAAATTCAAGCAGGATAATTTCCTGGTCGGAGGAGAAATGAGAACGCTCCAGCAGAGGGGGAAGCGAATCGTTCAGTGCAATCGCTGCGGCCGTGCTGACCGAGGTGTAGTCCAAGATGGCTTTTGCTTTTTCCCATAAAAGAGACCAAGCATCTTCTGTGGGAATGGTATCGTCGCAGGCAAACAGACGTAACCAGGCAATCTTGGGAGGGTCTGGCGGGCAGGCAAGCGCAGCATGAAGGAGATGATCTGCTTCTAGCACCAAGAACGGGGTTTGATCTAACCATTCGATCGGTTCTCGCCAGTCAAGATGGCGGTGCAGGACGGTGGCTCGGTTCATCAGTTGAGCCACAGCCAAGCGGTCAGATAAGAGAGCGGGGCGCACAATCCACCGGCGGCTCATAGCCGTAGGAAGACAAGTTTTTTCATCAACCTTTGTGTGAAGGTCGGGTTTTTCAGTCCGGCTAGGCCAGCTTGTAAGGCGATCACCGAGTTGAGGAGCTGCAGGCGGCTCAAATACAGCGCCGAGAGCAATTTCAACACCTCATAACGAAGTTGATCTTCGCCGGCTTTTTCCAGTGCCTCGGCTGCCCGTTCGTAATCCCGGATGGCTTCTTTGAAACGGCGCAGGGCTTGCCAAGCCGAGGCGCGATTGGCGTAGGTCATCCCAAGTCGGCGATAATCTTCTGCTTGAGCAAAGACTTCGGCTGCGCCGGACAGAGCATCCAGAGCGGCTTGAGGTTGGTTGGCGCGCAGATAGGCCACCGATTGGTTGTTTTTCATCTCGGCTGCGGTCAGCTCGTCTCCGGCATGGGTAGCGGCTTCGGCAGCGCGTCCGTAAGCTTGCGCTGCGAGTATGAAATTGCCCGTCTGATAGGCCTGACGGGCTTGTTCGTTCCAGACTTGGAAGGGAGAGGTTTTCTCGTTCATCTTCAAAAAGTAATGTCCAATAAAGTTTCGGCTAGAGAACGCAGACGTTCAGCAGAGAGATTGCTTAACTTCATCGCCAGCTCGAGGTAGGGACGGTTGACCGGTTTGGTGACGAATTCCTGCATTTCGTCGGGGAGTTGCAGAAAGGCGTTGATGGACTTTTGATGCATCATCCAGCGTCCTACTGGGCCACTGGTATCGAAAAAGGTCTCGATGCGGGTGTTGAGTAATTGCGCTAAGACTTCCAGCTCCGGCAACGGGATGGGACGTTCGCCCAATTCGTAGGCGCGCAGGCGCGAAATAGGAAAACCAGTCTGCTCGGCGAGGATACGTAAGGATAAGCTGGCTGCCTCGCGCGCTTTGCGCAACAAAGCCCCGACTACTCGATGACGCAGGTTGATGAGAAGCGGCAAATTCAGCGTCTCAGTGGCGTTGGCATCGTCTGAACGGATATCCTTGCTCCAAAAATGAGAAATGGGCAGTTCGAGGGCATAAGCTAGCACCTCTAACTCTGGCAAAGACGGGGCTTTGCGGCCTTCTTCCCAGGCGCGCAAGGTGCTCGGAGAAACACCGAGGAGAGCAGCGCATTCAGGGATGGTCTTGCGCCGGAAGATGCGGGCATCTCGTATCAACACACCTAGACTCTTTGAGCGAATGGCGATTTGGGATTGGATGCTCATCTTTTTTCCTTTGAGTACAAGTGCCATTATAGCAGAGGACGTCCTTTAACCTTCTGCCTTTCAAGAGATTCGATGACCAACGCAGCAGCCTGACGCACTGCTAGGATGGAGGCTTCGCTGGTGTGGCCGGCCACAACCGGCTCATGGCGGTTGTTGGCAAAGGTAAAATCGCCTGCCATATACGGGATGGTCACTGCGATGTTCAAGCCAAGCATTTTTTCAGTTTCGGCGCGTGTCAACCCCTCCAGCCCAACAGCGCGATTCTGGATGGCAAGGATTTTAGGCGCGTCTACACCGCGTGCGTGCAGAAAATCCAGCGTAATCTTGGTCAATGTAGCTGTAGCCCGATCTGTCCCCAAGATGAGGACAATCAAGTCTGCCTGTTGGATGATGGGAAGGCTGATTCGCGAGAGGGATTTTCCCAAGTCAATAAAGACGTAGTCGTAAGACTTGAGAAGCATCTCCAAGATAGCAGGGACGCGATCGGCCGGGAGATTGTTGGCCATTTCCGGGTCGGGAGCGCCTGCTAGGAGCGCGAACCTCCAGGCAGGAATGCGCGGAAGGTTTTCTCGAAAATACGCTGGGGGAATGGTTTGATCTTTTTGCAGGGCTACATTCACAATATTAATCGTTCCATCGTAGCCAACAATGTTGGCGATAGAGCCGATCGGCAAGACAAGGTCAACTACCACAATAGTTTTTTCTTTTTGTTTTTCGGCCACACACGTTGCCAGGTTGGCGCAGAGCGAAGATACACCACTGCCGCCTTTTGCACTTAAGAAGACGATGCTCTTGCCGCGGTAAGAAGGGCTGGATTCTTGGCCCAAGGCGCGGGCAATTTGCTTTTTTAGTTGTTGCAAGGCCTCGCCGGATTTGACCAAATATTCATTGCATCCGGCAGCTAGAAGGGCGTTGCGTTCTTGGAAATGTTCGCGCTGAGCCAGCGCAATGCAAACCGTTTGAGCGGTGCGGGCATCTTTGCGAAGGCGATCGACAAAGTCCACCGCCGGTATATCGGGAAAGGCCGGGTCAAAGATGATGATATCCGGACGGTCGCGCCAGGCAAAGACGAGTCCTTCTTTGCCGCTTGCTGCCAGCAGGGTTCGATGTCCTTGTTGTTGTAAGAAGACAGATAAGTAGTTTCGACTCGAGGCGTCCGAGTCGATGATGAGAATATAGGCAAAATCTCGAGCCATTTTTACCTCTTATTCACTTGGTGGCATCAAGTAACCCAGACCGGCTCGCGTGACGATGTGTTGCGGAACATGGGGGTCGCGTTCTACTTTCTGACGCAAGCGAGCGATTGTGACCCATAGAATT
>JANWWB010000411.1 GCA_025056515.1 Anaerolineales bacterium | reverse complement strand
CGTGTTAGAGGCAGTCCTTCGTGACCCACATGCGCGTGCCCTCTATCTCTTTCCTACCAAAGCCTTGGCGCAAGACCAGATGAGCGGTTTGGAACGGTTGAGGCGCGTTTTAGAGCGGTACGCCCCAGGTATTGTCTTCCCGGTCGCAATTTATGATGGCGATACACCCTCATCCGAGCGGCTTGTCATCCGTAAACGCGCCCGGCTCGTCTTGACGAACCCGGATATGCTTCATGCTGGAATCTTGCCACATCACACCGATTGGGCTGACTTTTTCTCCAACCTGAAGTTTGTTGTGGTTGATGAAATGCACGCTTATCGCGGCGTCTTTGGTTCGCATGTAGCCAATGTGTTGCGGCGCTTGAAGCGCGTAGCGGCCTTTTACAGGGCAAAGCCACAGTTCCTGTTGACCTCCGCCAGCATCGCCAACCCGCGTCAATTGGCTGAAATGCTGATTGAAGCTCCAGTGGTATGGATTGAACAAGATGGTTCTGGGCGCGGGGAACGTCATTACCTGATCTATAACCCTCCGATGACCGACCGAGTACTCGGGTTGCGCAAGAACGTTCTCACGGAGAGCGCTGTTCTTTCCCGCCGACTGCTGGCAGAAGATGTGCAGCATCTGCTGTTTGTTCGCTCGAGACGAAGTGTTGAATTCCTGCTGCGCGCCTTGACTCTTTCGCTTCCAGATGGAGAGTCTCCTCGACCTGGAGCAGTTCGCGGTTATCGCTCCGGTTACTTGCCTTCCCAACGGCGTGAGATTGAACGCGGTTTGCGCGACGGAACGATACGGGCGGTTGTGGCCACCAATGCTTTAGAATTGGGAATGGATATCGGTGGTTTGGAAGCCGTGATTTTGGTTGGTTTTCCCGGCTCTATAGCCAGTTTTCGGCAACAGGCCGGACGCGCAGGCCGAGGCTCCGACCCCGCTCTGGCGCTTTTGGTTGCTTCTTCTGATCCTATTGACCAGTACCTAGCCCGGCATCCGGATTACCTCTTCGGTCGCTCGCCGGAACAAGCGCTTATCAATCCCGACCATCTTCTGATTTTGCTTCAGCATCTGCGTTGTGCTTTGTTCGAATTGCCGTTCCAGCGAGGTGAGACTTTCGGCAAGACGGAGGTAGATGCGTTCCTAGACTTCCTAGTGGAGAATGGCGAAACACACCGCTCGCAGGATAGGTATTACTGGATGGCGAATGCTCACCCGGCGGCGGGCGTTTCGCTCCGTTCGGCTTCGGCTAAGACCTATGCCTTGACGCTTCTGACCGACCGCCCGCAGACGATTGGGACCGTTGATGGTGAGAGTGTCTTCTGGATGGCGCATCCGGGCGCTGTGTATTTGCATGAAGCACAATCGTATCGCGTCGAGAGGCTTGATCTGGAGCAACAGAAGGTTTTCTTGGCTCCCTTTGAAGGCGATTACTTCACCGAACCGATTCAGCAGACCGAGATCCGACTTCAGCTCGTTTCTGAGCAGGAGGCGATTCTGGACCGCAGCAGCGAAATTACACACGCTCGCGGTTGCGGGGAGTTGTTGGTGACAGCCCGTGTAATTGGCTTCCGCAAGGTGCGCTGGTTTAGCCGCGAGAGTCTGGGAGAAGAGAATCTCGACCTGCCGCCCTCGACTCTTCAGACGACCGGCTATTGGTTGAGCGTCGCTCCTGCAACGGTTGAACGCCTCACTCGAGAAGGCCTGTGGACCAATGCTCCTAACCATTATGGTCCAGAGTGGCCTCAGATTCGAGAAATGGTCCGTCGGCGGGATCATTACCGTTGTCAAGTTTGCGGACGCCCCGAACAGGGCCGTCAACATGATGTCCACCATAAGATTCCGTTTCGTATGTTTCGTGGTGCAGATGGTAAAATCCAGCGCGAGAAGGCGAATGCGCTCGATAACCTGACGACGCTATGCCCCGAGTGTCACCGCTTAGCCGAACAGAACGTGCGCGTGCGCAGTGGTTTGGCCGGACTGGTCTATGTTTTGCGCCATCTAGCGCCGTTCTTTCTGATGTGCGATGCTACCGACCTAGGTAGTTTTCTTGAACCGGTGGGTTCAGCGGTCTTTCCACAGCCGACGCTCGTCCTCTATGACCGTGTTCCGGCGGGTATAGGTTTTAGCCGCAAACTATACGAGATGCATTTTGACTTGCTCCAGCAAGCGCTCGATGTAGTAGAGCATTGCGCTTGCCAGGACGGCTGTCCTTCCTGCGTCGGTCCAGGTGGTGAACAGGGGTTAGGTAGCCGCCAGGAGACACTTGCCTTGTTGAAACTTCTGATAAAATAGCCATCATGTTTTCTCGTCCTCTCACGTTGGAACATGCTTTGTATTTGCTGGCGCTGGTCTTGGCGCTCGGATTGCGTTTGTTGCATTTGGGGGTCCTTCCGCTCTCGGATGTTGAGGCCGAGTGGGCGCTTCAATCGCTGGCTATTGCGCGCGGTGAACATCCGGCTGTTGGCCCGAACCCTGCTTATGTGCACCTGACGGCACTTCTCTTTGCTCTTTTTGGAGCGAGTAATTTTTGGGCGCGTTTTTGGCCGGCGCTTAGCGGAGCCTTGCTTGTGCTCGCACCCTGGTTTGTACGTTATCGCATAGGCCGTTTGCCGGCGTTGGTGTTGGCCTTTGGTTTGGCGCTTGATCCGGCGCTGAATGCTCTGGCGCGCCAAGCCGGCGGTCCCATGCTGGCAGTGACATTTCTCCTGTTTGCCTTGGTCTTTTGGTTGGACGGACGCCGTAGCCTAGCCGGCGCGGCCTTTGGCCTGGCGCTGCTATCTGGTTCGGCGGTCTGGTTTGGTCTGACAGTGGCCGCTTTGGCGCGGGGGCTGGAATTCTTGCTGCTTCGCACGGTGGGGAAAACAGGAGAGGGGGCCGAGTCGGAGGCCGAGGAAGCCGGAGTGGAGTTGGACGCTACCCGATTAAGCGAGCGGTGGAGGCCGCTCATCTGGGGCGCAGTCTCATTTCTCACACTTGGGACGCTCTTTCTGCTTTCGCCGTCCGGCTTAGCTGGGTTTGCCGATTCGTTCCTGGTCTATTTGCGTGGTCTTTGGACGCTTTCTGACGTCCCATTGGGAAGGATTCTGCTGGCGCTTCCGGCGTATGAGTTCTTGCCGCTTGTGATAGGCGCGTTTGCGCTTCTCCGAGCCGTTTTTCATCGCGCGAGTTTGTCTCTCCGCTTGGGAGTCTGGGCGTTGGCCGGATTACTTTGGACTGTCGTTTATGCTGGTCATCAGACGGCCGATTTGGTCTGGTTTGTGTTTCCGGTATGGGCTTTGGCCAGTCTGGAGATTGGGCGCTATTTTGACTTTGGTGGACGCAATCTTTGGTTGGTTGCTGCTGCCTGGGGTTTGGTATTTGTGCTGGGGGTGATTTTCTGGTTGGCGCAAGCGCGCTTGACCACGGTGGACTTTGCCAATCCGGCCTTCCGCTGGCAGTGGGTGATTCTGATCCTTGTACCCCTGATCGGTGCAACGGCTGTCATCTTGTTAGGGTATGGCTGGCTGATGGAAGAGGCCTTCTTGGGCGGCATGTGGGGGCTGTTGACTATCCTGGTTCTATACACGATTGGGGTGACGACCGGCGCAGCGCAAATTCGGGAGCCTCGCACCTTTGAGCTGTGGTATCCAGAGCCGCGCGTGGGGCGACTAGAGGTGCTTCTTAAGGTCGCAAACGAACTCTCGGTGATGAATCGCGGGGCACGGGCTGCTTTGCCGGTGACGATCGTCGGTGTCGATTCGCCGGCGCTGCGTTGGTTGTTCCGCGATTGGTCGCTCAAACAGACGGATGTGCTTGACCCAATGGCTATGCCTGAATTGCTGATCACTCCGGCGGGGAGCGAACTTGCTTTGCCAACCGCGTATCGCGGCGCGCTGTTTGTTTGGCGCGAGATGGGGAATTGGTACCAGCTATCCTTACAATTGTGGTTCAAGTGGTTCGTCTATCGCCAGCTTCCGGTTCAACAGCAGGATGTGGTCTTGTGGGTGCGAGCCGATTTGATGCTCGATTCGCCCACACCCTAAGTTGTTATCGATCATTTTCTGAAGACAGGCTGTTGCAAATGCTGTGGAAGGTGCGTTCTCGTAGAACAACGAGTGTTGCTTCCCCAAAAGAGCGTGAATGAAACCAACTTGTCGTGGATTAACGAGGTGTGTATGCTTCCAAGAATAATTGCGATTGATGGTCCGGCCGCTTCAGGCAAATCGACCTTAGGGTTGCGGCTGGCGGAACGCTTGGGGTATTTGTTCTTTGATACGGGTGTCATGTACCGCGCTGTGACCTGGGCAGCGCTTGAACGAGGGATTCCGATTTCCGATGAGGCGGCTGTGGTTGCCCTGGCAGAAAGCGTGCAGATCGACGTCCGTCCGCCTTCGCAGGCCGATGGTCGCACCTCGGACGTGTTGGTGGATGGTCAGGATGTGACTTGGCAGGTTCGTTCATCGGAGGTAGATGCACATGTCTCGCCGGTCTCAGCTTATCCAGGAGTGCGAAGAGCGTTGACTTTGCAACAGCGACGGATTGGCTTGCGAGGCAATGTGGTTATGGTTGGGCGTGATATTGGCACAGTCGTCTTGCCTGAGGCAGACTTGAAGATTTATTTGGATGCTTCGCCTGAGGAGCGTGCCCGTCGTCGCTACCGAGAGATGATTCAGCGGGGTGAGAAAGCGGAGTTCGATAAGATTTTGGCCGGCGTCCGAAAACGCGATGAGATTGATTCGGGGCGCGCAGTAGCGCCGTTGCGTCCGGCGGAGGATGCGGTCATCATTAATTCGGAATGCATGAGTGCCGAAGAGGTGCTCAGCTTAGTGGAGTCGTTATGTCGGCGATGGGAAGCTACCGAGTAGCGGCTTGGCGACGTTGGTTAGCGCGTCCGTTGGCGCGCCTCCTGTTAGGAGCGGCATTTCACCTCTTATCCGAGGTGCGCATCTTTGGGCGAGAGCATGTTCCGCATCATAGTGCGTATATCGTGGCTTTTAATCATGTCTCTATCTATGATCCGGCTGTGGTAGGCGTCTTTTGGCCTGAACCCTTAGAGATCATGGGCGCTGTGGAAGTTTGGAGCAAGCCCGGGCAAGGCTTTTTGGCGCGGTTGTGGGGTGGAATCCCCGTTCACCGCGGCGAATATGACCGGGCGCTCTTTGAGACGGTGACGAATGTGTTGCGTTCGGGCTATCCCTTGTTAATCGCACCGGAAGGAACACGTTCTCATGCGCCTGGCTTGCAACGGGCAAAACCCGGGATTGCGTACATCCTTGAAAAGACTGCTGTGCCGGTTGTTCCGGTCGGCGTGGTAGGGACAACCGATGATTTCTGGGATAAGGCGCGACGCGGCTTACGGCCTCGAATCGAGATGCATATCGGTCGTCCGATTCGCTTGTCTCTTGATGCGAAGGGCGCTGCTGAGCGTCGTGCAGCCCGTCAGATTATCGCTGACCTAGTGATGCGCCATATCGCTGGCTTGTTGCCAGAAGAGTATCGTGGCGTTTATGCAGACCATCCCATCTTCCCCGAGTGAGAAGCCGGTCAGCTTGTGGTGGCGTCCGGATTTGGTTCGCCTGCCTGCGCTCTCTTGGCAACGACGTGCTTTTCGTGGTTTTATCCGCCTGCTGTGTCGTTGCTTGATGCGTATTTGTGCAGAATTTCAAGTCAGCGGCTTAGAACATTATCCATGCCAAGGGCCGGCGTTGCTTGTCATCAACCACCTAGGCGATGCCGACGCCGTCGCCGTTTTAGCGGCTTTGCCGGAATTTCCAGAAGCCATTGCTAAAATCGAACTACGTTCTATTGCTTTGTTGCGCTGGGTGATGGATGGAGTGGGTGTCATTTACGTCCATCGAGGCCGGCCTGACCGTCGGGCATTAGCGGTAGCTTTGCAGGCTTTGCGAGAAGGACGGAAAGTGATCCTTGCTCCTGAAGGTCGGCAATCCTTAACCGGAGCGTTAGAACAAGGGACTGAAGGTGCGGCTTTTCTGGCGCTTAAAGCGGGCGTTCCGATTATCCCGATTGCCTTGACCGGAACCGAGAATTGGCGGGTCTATGGCAACCTGAAACGGCTGCGGCGGACACACATCACCGTGACGGTCGGTGTGCCGTTTTGCTTACCCGACCTAGGGCGCGGCTCGCAAGCGCTCAAGATTGGGACACAATATATCATGGAAGCCTTAGCGCGTCTCTTGCCATACGAGTATCGAGGAGAGTATGCTTATGTCTCGTGACCGTTTGGGGTGCCCATGCTATAATCGTGCCATAGCCCGATGACGCCCGTTCTCACTTTACTCTTTGAACCTCCTTACTGGAAGCCGCTCGCCTCCTGGCTGGGTTGGGTCGGTTGGGCGCTTTTCATGCTGGCGAGCATCCTCTTGATTTGGCGTTCGATGCACATGCGCAGACAAGGAGGACTGTCTCGCTGGTTGCTTGTATTGCTCTTTTTGATACTGTCCTTGCTGGCCAATTTGTTCTTTGGCGTGCGCTTGCCATCTGGAGCGGCGTTACCGGAGCCGGGTATTCCTTTGGGGCCTCGAACACCGGCGCTGATGTTCTTTTCGGCTCTGCCGTGGATGTTGGCAGGAGGGGTTTGGGGGCCGCTAGAGGCGTGTTTGGTCGGGCTGGCTGGGGGGCTAGTGCGCAGCCTGTGGGAGACCCATAACCTTTTCACAGTTCTAGAACCGGCTCTGTTGGCCATCTTATTTAGTGTTTCCATCCAGCAACCTTACCGGACGTGGTTTTATCGTCTCATTCGTCAGCCGTTGGTGATCGGCCCAGTTTTGGTGGGTTTGTATGCGCTTTTGTTTGTTCTGGGGGCATTTTTTGCGGTTAACGATACCTTGCCGGCGCGGCTGGACTTTGCCTT
>JANWWB010000363.1 GCA_025056515.1 Anaerolineales bacterium | reverse complement strand
CTTGGTAAAATGCCGTCCGGGTTCTTCGATGCGAATCAGTTTGCCGATTTTGTAATGGCGCAGGATGCGCAACAAAGGCTCGCCCCAAATGACGGTCATCATAAAAGCCAACCCAGCCAAGCTGATAGCCAAGGTAGGATTATTCATGGTCGGCCTCCAACGCTGCTACAATCGTGTCCATGCGCATCCCATGCGAACCCTTGACCAGCACGACATCTCCCTGCTGTAGAATTCGGCGTAGATAGGGAATCACCTCCAAGGAGCGCTCAAACTCGGCAATGCGCTTGGGGGACAACCCGGCGCGTCGAGCAGCGGCCGCAATCAAACGGCCACGCGGTCCGACCGTCACCAGCAAGTCAGCCACCTGTGCAGCACGCATGCCGACCATTTCATGGCCTTGCTTTTCGTATGGTCCAAGTTCGAGCATATCACCCAAAACAGCAATCCGGCGACCTTCCAATTCTGCCAGTAAGTTAAGAGCCGCCAAAGTCGATTCAGGAGAGGCGTTGTAGGTATCGTCCAAGATAAGGGCGCCATTCGGCAAACGAATAGCCGTCAGGCGCAATTGCATCTGCCCCATGCGCAAGCCCTCGATAATTTCCGACCAATCTAAGCCTTCCACCAATCCAACCGCTGCCGCTCGCAAGGCCGTATGAACCGAATGTTGCCCAATCATCGGCAAACGAACATGCAACGTCTCGCCCCGATAATGTAAGCGGAAGCGAATGCCTTCCAAGCCCAGTCCCTCGATCTGGTCAGCCCACAAATCAGCCTGAGGGTTCAGACCGTAGAAGAAGACTTGCGCCTTGGTAAGCTCAGCCATCTTGCGCACCCACGAATCGTCGAGGTTCAGAATGGCAAAACCATCCGCCGGCAAAGCTTGCACCAGCTCGGACTTGCCTCGGAAGATGGCCTCTTGGGAACCGGCTCGTTCGGCGTGTACAGTCCCAATATTTGTGATGACGCCAATCGACGGTTGAGCAATTTCGCAAAGCATGGCAATCTCGCCCGGCACATAAAAACCCATTTCCAGCACGGCGCGCTCATACCCTGGCCCCAAGCGCAAGAGTGTGAGAGGCAGGCCAATTTCGTTGTTGTAATTGCCCGGATTTTTGAGTGTACGATACCGAACACCCAAGACATCGGCAATCGCTTCCTTCGTGGTGGACTTGCCTACCGAACCGGTGATGCCGATCACACGCACATCCAATTTACGGCGCCAAAAGCGTGCAATCTGCTGAAGCGCTAAGACGGTATTCGGGACACGCAAGCAAAGCGGCGGGGTCAACGCTTCATCAGTTTCCCAAGACTCGGCAGGAGAAGACAAATCTAAGATCCGGAACGAAGTATCAGGCAAATCATGCTCAATTAACGCAAACGACGCCCCACGTCGAAAGGCATCGGCAACATAGGCATGCCCATCGGTGCGTTCCCCGGGAATAGCGACAAACAATCCCCCCGGAATAACCTGACGCGAGTCAATCGCCGCCTCGGGAATTACTATGTCAGCATGCGGCGGACGATGAGAAGTAAGCGCTTCGAAAACATCGGCTAAAGTTAACATTTTAACGACCTGCCCATTGCGCCCGAACCGAATCGGGCGGGATACCCAGCAAAACCACGGTTTTTTCCACCACTTGTTGGAAGACCGGAGCAGCAACCACCGAACCCCAAGGTGAGCTGCGTGGCTTCTCTAGCCAGACGAAGATCAGAAATTGCGGGTCATCTACCGGCCCCCACCCGATGAAGGAAGCGTTGGTGAGTTCAGGATCGTAGCCATAACGAGTGGGGATTTGTGCGGTACCGGTCTTTCCGGCTACCCGATAGCCAGGCGTCAATGCCCGTTTGCCTTCCTGTTCCAGCGCCACGGCCAACATCTCGCTAATCGTGCGCGCTGTCTCGGGGCGAATCGGTTGACCGGCAATCTGTGGAACAACGGTATGCTGCTGTCCATCCTGCACGGTGGCATAGAGGACATGGGGATAGACCATTTGCCCATGATTAGCCAGCGCCGAAGCTGCCATCACCAGCTGCATCGGTGTAACCGAAACACCTTGTCCAAAAGAATTGGTCGCCAGCTCCACGGGGGTCCAGTCTTCATCGCCTGGCAATTTCAGCCGGCCGGTAATTTCGCCGTCCAAATCAATACCGGTTGGATGTCCAATACCAAAAGCCTGCATATAATCGTAAAACTTTTCTGCGCCTAATTGAGAGGCCACCCATGAGAGACAGGTATTGAGCGAATAGGCCAAACAACCGGTCATATCTTGATAGCCCCAAGCGCCTCGGTCCCAGTTATAGATATTTTGCCCACCGACGTTAATGACGCCGGTGTCGAAATAGAGCGTACCAGGCGTGACCACACCGGCATCCAAAGCAGCAGCCATGGTCAAAATTTTCATGACAGAACCCGGCTCATAGGCTTGACTAATCGCACGATTAAAGGGCGTCTCTCCTGGAAAGACCTCAGGCAGGCGATAATATTCAGCAGGATGAATGCGCGGTGTGGTTGCCAGAGCAAGAATTTCACCATTCCGAGGGTTCATGACGATAATGACACCGGACTCAGCGCCGGTTTCGCTTAAAGCCCGGTCGAGAATTTCTTCCGTCTCTTTTTGCAACTCGCGGTCAATCGTCAAAATAATTGAGGCTCCTGGTGGTATTTGCGGCCATTCCACTGCCCGCCTTGGGTCAACCGGCACACGCAAAGCTACCGGAATACCAGAGAGCAAGTTGTTATAGCGCGCTTCCACGCCGAAATACCCTGCCTCATTTTGCGTGACAAAGCCGAGCACGTTCGAGGCAAGCTCCCCTTCTGGATAACTACGCCCGAGATGCGCCCGGAATCCAAGGGAGGCAAGCGGATTGCCATTCGGATCATTCATCAGAGAATTCATAAAACTCTGCAACTGTTCCACTTGTTCAACGCTGACATAGTCGGCAATCCGCACCGACACTGCCCCATTCGGCGGATTGGCAAGCAAGGTTGCAACCGTTTCATAATCACGCCCAAGGTACACCTGCGCCGCCAAGGCAATTGGATGAATATCTTCAGGCTTCATCTCTGGTAAAGAGACCGTCACTTCATAAACGGTGATGTTGCCCGCCAACAGATGGCCGTCGCGATCGTAAATGTTGCCACGCGCTGGGTAATAGTAGCGCACAACGGTCTCGCTCCGCCCGATCAGTGCATGAATCTCCGGATCCGTTTGGATGCGGACGATTTGAACAATAATCGCCAACGCCATCAGCCCCAACAAGGCGGCGACCAATCCATAGCGCCAACTCAACGAAGGATTCACGGCCTCACTCCAACAGCAATCTGGCGGGTGATCCAGTCAAACAAGGTCTCGTAGTACTCTGGCCGAAGCAGTGAAGGCGAAGGCCGAGAAGAAGGAACAGAGAGATTGACCGGCGGTTTTCCGTGATATCCAGGAACAATCAGATAGGTCACTTCTTCTAACTCCACCGGTTGATAACCCAGTGCTTCGGCGCGCGAACGCATCGCTTCGACAGATGTTAAAGCAGCTAATTCAGTGCTCAAATCGGCATTACGGCGCGTATTTTCCTCAATAGAGTGGTTGAGAAATTGAATCTCGCGCCCGGTCACGGTCGCCTGGACGGTGACATTCAAATAAATCACGGATAATAAAACCACAACGACCAGGATAAGCAAAAGGAGGCCCACCCATTGGCGCTGTATCCGCCAGGGAGCCTGTCGAATCGTGCGAACGATGCGTGAAAATTCCTGCATCTCAGTCATCCAATCAAGCTTGTTCTGTTTGCGATTCTGCACCTCCGTTCTGAGCCAACACCCATTTGGCAAGAAACGATGGAGAAAATCACCTACGTTCTGAGCCAACACCCATTTGGCCAATCTTTTCAGCGACTCGCAACTTAGCGCTACGAGCACGCGGGTTTTCTCGAATTTCAGCTTCTGAAGGCACAATCGGCTTGCGGGTTAGGATGGTTAAGGTTGCTTGGTGTCCACACGTACACACTACCTGGCGCGGTGGGCAAAGACATGCCTGACTTTCTCTGCGGAAAAATTCTTTGACAATTCGGTCTTCCAAAGAGTGAAATGAGATGACCGCCAAACGACCGCCTGGGGCAAGCGCCTCGAGAGCCAAAGGCAAAACCCGTTCCAGTGCTTCAAGCTCGGCATTGACAGCGATTCGCAACGCTTGAAAAGTCTGCGTCGCAGGATGATGGGAGCCACGGCGCGGTCGGACACGTTCAATCACAGCAGCCAGCTCACCAGTTGTGGAAATCGGGCGGGCGCGGACAATGGCGCGAGCAATCCGACGCGCAGCAGGTTCTTCTCCATATCGGTAAATGAGTTGCGCCAACTCTTGCTCTGACCACTGATTGACAATTTGAGCAGCGGTTAGAGAAGAACGCGGATCAAAGCGCATATCCAGGGGGCCATCGCGCAGGAAGGAGAAGCCACGTTCGGGGGTATCGAACTGGATAGAAGAGGCCCCAAGATCAAACAAAATGCCATTCACCTCTTGCCACCCCAAGCGAGTCATTTCGCGACGCAGAGCAAGATACGAAGTCTGTCGCAAAATAACCCGCTCGCCAAAAGGCGCCAGAGTCTGACGCGCAACTTGCAAGGCTTGGGGATCAACATCCAAACCCAGTAGCAAGCCATGGGGGGCACTCATTTGCAAAATACCGGCGGCATGACCGCCGGTGCCGACCGTGGCATCAAGATAGCGACCGCCACTTTTCGGACGTAAAGCGTGTATAATCTCATGGTAAAGTACAGGACGATGCAAAGCAACCATCATCGAGTCTTCAGGTCGAGGGTTGCAAAACGTTGCGCATTGGTGGTTGCATCTCCAAGCAAGGTCTCCTGTTCGGCCCACAGGTCAGGATTCCAGATTTCAAAGTAGTCACCCTGGCCGACAAAAACAACCTCATCATGCAAGTTTGCATAATCACGCAAATTTTGCGAAAGCAGAATGCGACCGGCACTATCGGGAATCACCTGCTGGGCATTGCCGAGAATAATGCGCCGCAAGAGACGAGCGCTCGGATCTGTGAGACTCATGGCCATCAGCCGGTCATAAATGACTCGAAAGACATCTGGCGGCAAGACCATCAGGTTTCGGTCCAACCCCTGGATGACGTAAGCGCCCTCATCCGGTAAGACGCGAAACTTGGCCGGAATGGTCAGGCGGCCTTTATCATCAAAGGAGTGGCGATACTGATTCAGGAACATAAGTTCTAACTTCTCTATATAAGGCGAAACGCCGGACAACCGGCGTCCCACTTCATCCCACTTTCTACCACTTCGTGCCTATTGTAGCAAAATCCATGGCAAAATGCAAGTAGTACTTTTGGCTGGGTTCGCGTCTATCTGGTTGTAGCAAAACCTATAAGAAGTCGTCCCATCACGACATTTCGCTTGCTCTGCACACATCAAGACGTCACAGTCACTCAAGCGCCCACCGGCAAAGGCGGAGAGACGAAATCCTCCAAGACCCTCTGTGTCGAGGAGCAAGATCTTAACCGGCTGAGTCCCCTTCAACACCATGCAAACGCTTCACCTTTTAACTTCACCTCATTGGAAAGATTACGAATTGCTCGATAGCGGAGGCGGGCGCAAGTTGGAGCGCTTTGGTCCCTATCTCTTTGTACGTCCTGAAGTTCAGGCTCTCTGGAAGCCAGCGTTGCCCGCTGCGCGTTGGAATGCTGCCCATGCCGTCTTCGTTCCAACCGGCGAGGAGAGTGGTGGTCACTGGGAGTTTCGCCAGACCATTGCCGAAACGTGGGAAATGACCTACCCTTTGCAAACCCGACTTTCCGAAAACAAACGAATCATCTTGAGATTTTCCGTCATGACCACCCCTGGAAGACATTTAGGCGTCTTCCCCGAGTGTGCAGCAAACTGGGAGTGGGCAGTCGAGCAACTCGGGCGCGCACAACGAGAAGGACGTCGTGACCTACGGGTGCTTAATCTCTTTGGCTACACCGGCCTGGCGACGCTAGCCTGCGCTGCTGCCGGAGCACAAGTAACACATGTGGATGCCTCGAAAAAATCGGTTGCCTGGGCGCGAGAGAACGCTGCCCGCTCCGGCTTGGCTGACCGCCCTATCCGCTGGATTGTGGATGACGCCTTGAAATTCGTCCAACGCGAGGGACGACGCGGTGTAAAATACGATGGCATCTTATTAGACCCGCCCAAATTCGGACGTGGGCCCAAAGGCGAAGTTTGGGAAGTTTACCAGTCGCTCCCACATTTGCTAGCCGCCTGCCAACAGATTTTGAGTCCACAACCGCTTTTCGTCCTTCTGACCGTCTATGCTGTCAAGCTCTCGTCACTCCATGCAGCCGAGGCTCTCAAAGACGCCCTGAACTCTCGCCCTGGCACACTTGAATGCGGCGAACTCGTGACCGTAGAAACCTCCGCCGGACGTTTGCTTTCCCAAGCAGTGTACGCACGCTGGCAAGCTCGATGAGAAAATCCGGTCCGACTCTTTTCTAACCCAGACCCGCCGAGCAACTGAAGTCCCCGGCTCATAGCTTGGGAACCCGCTACAGCGGGCTCTTCTAGGGAACAAACCACCCTCGGGTAGCTTCTCAAGCGGTCAGCTAAGGGAATTACCGGCAACGGCAGCAAGGACGGTTTTTGCAAGGCGGTTAGGTTGGTTGGGTCGGATACACTTTGGTACAATACATGCACCATGACCGAAGACTCTGCTTCCTTCCCCTCCCTGCTTGATACTCCTCTTAAGAAGTGGATCCCGCTCTCCTACGAAAACCTCTTGGCAACATTCATCCTCGTCCTAGCGGTCATCTCGCGCTTTTACGACCTAGGCGCTCGGGCAATGAGCCATGACGAAATCAACCACGTTGTGCCAACATACAACCTCTATACTGGCTACGGTTACACCTACGACCCGATGAGTCATGGCCCACTTCAGTTTCATCTCATTGGCCTTTCCTACGCTCTTTTCGGAGACAACGACTATACTACCCGCATTCCAGCTGCACTTTTTGGCGTGGCAACCGTAGCAGTTGGCCTTCTGCTCTTCCGACGTTATCTAGGGCGTGTCGGTGCGATTGCGGCCGGCCTGCTCTTGCTGATCTCACCCTACCTGCTCTTCTACGGACGTTACGCCCGCAACGAAATCTTTATTGTCCTATGGGCCTTGCTCCTGTTGTACTCAACGCTGCGCTATCTGGAACGCGGCGAGCGTTGGGGCTTGGTGCTCTTCGTCTTGACCAACGCCTTGCACTTCACAGACAAGGCGACTTCCTACATGTTCGCTGGTGGCATTTTCATTTTTCTGTTCTTTTACTTCATTGACCAAGCTGCCCACCGATCTTGGACCTCCTCAACAGAACGCACACGCTTCCTGCTTGGAATAGCGCTCTTCATCCTTTTGAGCACGACAATCGGCGTCACATACTTACTGCTCAAACCAGAAACTTCGAATGCTCCCTTCCCTCTCGCAGGAATTGTACTCCTAGTAGGCTTGGGGATCCTAGCAGGTGGAATGTTGGTCCTTGCAACTCTAAGTGCTGTGCGTGGCCTTGGCTTGATAAGCTTGCATTCCCTACGTTCGCTGGACCTGCTCCTGCTCTTGGGAACCCTGATGCTCCCCATGGTTGCCGCCATTCCGCTCGAATTGCTCGGGCTGCATCCCTTGGATTACAGTCTGCCCGGTTTGTTGCGAATTTTTGTAACGGTGCTCATCCTAGGGGGTCTAGGAGCGTCGCTTGGCCTGTTTTGGTTTGGCAAACGTTGGTTGCTCTATGCGGCCGTTTTCTTCCTGCCCATCCTAATCCTCTACACCACGTTCTTCACCAACCCAGGCATGAGCGGAAGCGGTTTTGTTGGTGCTTTCGCTTACTGGTTGGAACAACACGGTGAACAGCGCGGCAGCCAACCCATCTTCTATTACGCTCTGATTCAAATCCCCATCTACGAGTTCCTGCCCGCTATTGGCACGTTTCTTGCGGCGCTGATTGCCGCTTTTGGACGTTTGTGGCTTTCTGCTCCCGGACAACCTTTCGTCCCTGCCACAAGCCAGGAGGGCCAAGAACAACCCGTTCCCACCGCTGCCCTAACAGTGTATTGGTCAGCCTTTAGTCTGGCCATCTTCTCCTACGCTGGAGAGCGCATGCCGTGGCTAACCTGCCACATCACCCTGCCAATGATTCTGGCGACCGCCTGGGCCATTGGCTGGCTAGTGGAGACGGCGCCGGAACAGCTCGGTCGGTGGCGCTGGCGCATGGCGACGCGCACTCTCTGGCTGGTAA
>JANWWB010000336.1 GCA_025056515.1 Anaerolineales bacterium | reverse complement strand
AGGCGTGTAGATGGGCTGACAGGAGAAGTGGGCAATTTGCGGGGCGATATGCTCGAGATGCAGTATCGACAACGGGCATTCAGCTTCTTCGGCAAGATCGTCTCGCGCGTGAAGGTGGTGGATTTGCAGGAAGTCTGGGATGGGCTGAAAGAGCACCTCGGCGAAGAGGAACTAGACCATCTGCTGGCGCTGGATTTGCTCCTGTCGGGTCGGCTCAATCTTCCTTGGGCCGCCCGGATTGGGGTGGACGAGGTCTGGCTGGCGGTCGAGGTCTCGGCGGTTGTGGATCGGCAGGATGTGGAACGAGCCTGGGAACGGGCGGCCTTGCTGCGGCGCGCCGGACTTCAGGCACTTGCGGTTGCGGCGGGACATCGGTGGACGGAGGGTGCAGAGCAAGAAGCAGAGCGCAAGGGAGTGGTGCTCCAGAAAGACGGGCAGATCAAGTTCGTCGAGCAGGCGTTAGGAGCAATAAGCTGAGTAGTCACGCCTTGGAAGAAGGCTGAAGTTCATCCATCGGTTTGGGCAAGGGGTGCAACAGGCCGGTGAAGGTGGCCGGGCATGGCTAAAAACCCTCTGTCTCTCTGTTCAGCAACGACTATGTCCGCTTGAGCAGGATGAACACGCCGGAATACCGTCTTCCTTTCTCTCCTTCTTGCACAGAAGGTTGCCCGAAATACATTTTTCTGCAAAGACGTTCTCTTTCATGAGGAACCTCCTGCCGATAGAGTATGTTGAGACATAAGTATACCGGTCGTGAGGCTCCTCGTACTCTCTGTGTCCGAACTCATGTCCGAATTGCATACATTGAATTGATCTCTCATTTTAGGCTTTTTGGATCGAGCATGGCAAAAAACTTGAAAATGCTCTGTTGCAAAGATTTGGAAAATTCAGAATGCATGCGTCGTTATGAGCCTTTGAAGGCGGCAAGGCCCTGGCCCAGTACCAGACACAAAGTCCTCCGAGTGATCTGGGAGACTGCTTCGGCGGCTGCGCCGCCTCGCAGTGACACGACACCCTATGTTTGCAACACAGCAACTTGAAAAAACTGTTCTTGATACTGTAAAAAGGTCAGTTGGTCTGAAGAAAGCAGCCAACCATCAAAAAAGGACAAGACATTCTCTTGTCTGCAATGTTCCACCTGACCAATCAGCTGTTTCAAAGACGTCTTCATCAATCTGACCATCTCAAGAAAACAACCCCTGTTGCCGTTGCTAAGGGGATACCCCCTGGGCAAAAGCCCAGGGCTGCCCAAGGGCCACTTGTACCTCAGCTCGGCTCCCCTGGACGGGCTTCAAGCCATGAGCAGGGGACTTCAATCACCTGGTAGGTGTGGGAAAAGTTTCAAGGATCGAGTTCACATCCAAAAGGAAAGAGCTTGAAGAAAGATTACAAACGGAACGGATTGAAATTTGTCTCTCGGTCGTAGAAATCTTCATGCTCAAGACGTTTAAGCGCCCCCACCACGGCATAGGTGACCGGCGTCATGATCGCCTCGACTCCGACTTTGAAAAGATAGTTGGTCACCGTTAGAGTCAAAAAAAGCCCCCAGGGAAAGACACCGAAACGGGAAGCAATGACTACAAAAACGACCGTGTCTACCAACTGACCAATCAGGGTTGAGCTAAGTGTGCGAAGCCACAACCAGCGTCCTCTGGTTAAGACTTTGAGTTTTGCAAGAGTAAAAGAGTTCGAAAACTCACCGGCCCAGTAAGCCATCAGACTGGCGAGCACGATTCCGCCGCTTGAGATACCGCCCAAAATGGCGCGATAGGCTGCGTCGCCGGCATATTGTTGCCATTGCGCCTCACCAGGCAAAGTTCCTACCAAAGCAAAGACTCCCGCGGCCAATGCCAGAGAGAAAAACCCCGCCCAGATGACGCGTCGCGAGGCGCGATAACCGTAGACCTCGGTCAAAATATCGCCGAAGATGTAACTAATGGGAAAAAGCAAGGTGCCGGCGTCAAACGCTAAGGGCACGCCAAACAGGTTTAGCCCCCAGTCCACAATCTTGGCCGAGGAAGCAATATTGCTGACAAGCAAGACGGTGACGAACAGAGCCATGATGAGGTCGAGATAGCGATATGTTTTCATTGTTGCTTTTCTCGCTCAATCTTTCGGCATCAAAGAAGAGCAGCTGTTATCCGGATAATCAAGCTTTTCTCCCTAAATCGTTGTGTTGTCAAACGGCAAAACATCCTCTGTTCTGTGCAAGGATTCGGCTAAGAGCATCCTAATCGGCCATCCTAGTCAGCGCCCCACCGAAAGAGGCCGCCTCTTCGACACTTTCTTCCAGAGCATTGATATCAACGTTGAGACACCTATTTTTTGAACGGCTATCTGCTCTGTTGCAAAGATTTGGAAAACTC
>JANWWB010000304.1 GCA_025056515.1 Anaerolineales bacterium | reverse complement strand
CGAGCATGCGATAACATAAGTTATAGACCAGCCGCTGATAGGCCTTGACCAGGTCGGTAAAGGCCGCTTCATCTCCCTGTTGCGCCCGTCGGATACAGGCCAGTTCCTCGGTCACAGCACTTCCTCGCAGGTTCTCTAGTCAGGATATACGCAAAAAACAGGCAGAGGGTTGCACGTTCTGCTCCCAGGTGCAAGAACGTTGCAGAAGACGTTTGTCCCTCTTCGGACAAAACAGGCGCTAATGGAGATGTCCGCTTTCCCCCTCGCCGTGTCCCCGCACAGGCCCCAGAAACGGGCGGAGCGCCCCCAAACGGGGATGATACAGCGCCAAGAGAGCGGCAATCAAGGTAGAAATCGGCACAGCCGCAATCAGTCCCAGCGAACCCACCAGGGTACGAACAATTTCTTCGGCGACCACAGCACTGTTGACCAAGTAGAGATAATTGCGACTGCCGACCGTGAAGAGCAAGAGCATAGGTAAAGACGTACCGGCATAGGCCAAGACAAGTGTATTGACCGTAGCGGCTACATGGTCTTGTCCGATACGCAACCCTGCCCCAAATAGCTGACGTAGCCCTAGGGAAGGATTGGCCGCATGCAATTCGAAGACCGCCGCAGCTTGCGTGGTGACCAGGTCGTCCAATACGCCCAGGGCGCCAATGATCATGCCTCCTAAAAGCAGGCCGCGCAAGTTGATATGCACGCCTGGCAGTTGGAGGAGAAACAGGGCACTTTCGTCCCCGTAGCCGGTCAGGCGCGCCAAGACAACGAACAGCCAGGCCAAACCACCCGTCACCACCAGCACCACCAACATCGAGAGGACGGCCGCATGCGTTTTGAGCGTCCAACCGTAGGTCAGGTAGAGTGTGACCCCGAGCAGAATCCCCGCCCCAATCAGGCTGACACGCACAGGGTCTTCGCCAAGTAGAATGTGCGGTAGGATATAGCCGGTGATGACCAGCAAACTAAACGCTAGCGCCAGCAAAGAACGCAGTCCTTTCCAACGGCTGATGAACAAAATCGAGACGATAAACAAGCCGAGCAACGTCAACAAGGGACGCCAGCGGACGTAATCGGCGAAGTAGGCAACCAATTGATGATCGGGACGCAGATCGAGAACGATAAACAGTTCGTCCCCAGGACGGAACACCCCCAGTTCGCCACGCACCTGCTGACGGCCATAATCTAATTCGACCAGCACTCCCTCGTACTCCCCTTCCAAGATGCGCACGCGCAGACGCTGGTACGGCTGAGTGACTTCGCCGAGGGTAACTGTGCCCTCCTCGAGCACCGTTTCCACCTGCGCCCGCACGGTTTCCGAGCCGAAGCCTGCACCAGACGGGGTCGGCAGTGTGACTCCAAAAAAGTACGGCGCGCCCCAAATCGCGAAGACCAATCCAGCAATCACAAGCAAAGCAATCAGCAACAAACGTTGTTCAAGGGAGAGGTTCATGTCTCCATCCTCAAGTTGCCTTAAATTCGCCCCGCAAGGTGGAAGGAAGCAAAGCGGCAATGGTCCGCATAACCATCTCGGCGGCGAGGCGATCGCGTTCCTCGGCGTCGAGGCGAGGCAGGATCTCCAGTCGGTATGCTGGCCCAAAGTGGAGGTGGAAGGCTCCGTTCTCCTCCCAGGCTCCCACCGGCACGAGTGGAAAACCGCTCCCCGACAAGTGGAGCAGGAAACGCCCCACCCCAGACGGCGGTCGGGCCAGCGCCCCGCTCGGCGGGTTATCACCACCTTCCGGCGCTAGCGCCAGAATTGCTTGCGGATGAGACCGGGCAAAGGCTAGAAATTTCATCACTGCAGCGGCGCGCGCTTCCACATCCTTGGGACGGGGCGGCATGGGCGGCATGGTGGTAAAGCCATAGAGATTGGCCAAACGCCGCAATAACCAGCGCGAGGCACTTTGCCCCAACGGAGCATACCACTTGCCAGGGAAAGTCAATTCACCGGTCATGGCAAAGTGAATTTCTTGGGGAACAACGGCGGAAATCGCCAAAGCCAGCCACCAAGCGTTGAAGCCCGGGCGATAGTAGTGATTGAAGACGATGAGCGCCGGTCCGGCTTGCGGAACATATTCTGCCCCCAGCAAGCGTAACGGCGGAACGAGACGAGCAAGGCAGGCTTGTGCATCGCGCTGAAAGGAGCGGCGTCGCTGCAGGAACAGGTCAAAAAGAAAACCGGCAGCCGCTCTGCCGGGGTAAGAATAACGGGGAAAAGAGGCCGATCTACGCGCCATGCGCCCCGTCAATGCCCACACGTGCTACAACTGCCACCAGCGCAAGAAGAGCAAGAAGGTTCACTCATACCGGCTACGGCTCTCCCGCCGCTTTCGGCAAAGAAGAGCGAGAGTTTACGCCTTACATGTTCGCTGCCGCAGCGTCCGCACGTCTGCGGAGCATCGGCTTGCGCCATCGGTCGTAGGAGTTCGAATTCAAATTTGCACTCAAGACAAACATATTCATAAATAGGCATAGGATATTGCCTCCGAAACCGTTTCTGCACTATTTTAATCGAGATGGCAATTCTAGACTACACGAGACCGCCGCAGGCCTACTGAAAGTCGCTTCATAGCGGAATGAGCAAGCTTCCTATCGCCTCAGTTGGATGGGAAAACTTCCGCAAATTTCCCATAGTTCTGCGTAACCAGATCCGAAAGCACGACATCCGAGCTCAGTCGGCAAACTCAAACGTCGGCAAGCCCTGCGTGTCGGTTTGCAGCCGGAACAGCCCGCCGGAGAGAGGATAGCGCTCCAATTCAGCAGGATTCATTCCATGACGCGCCGAAGTGATGTATAAGTCACTCAAGGTAGGCCCGCCGAAGATACATGAGGTGACGTTAAGCGCCGGAACGAGATAAGAAGCGAGCATCTGACCTGAAGCCGGATTCCAACGAGTGACCGCCGCGCCGCCCCAGAGAGCAATCCAGAGCATCCCTTCCCGGTCCGAGGTCATGCCATCGGGCCATCCCAGTGCCTCGGGCACATGGATGACCGGGCGTGGATTGGCAATTTTTCCCGTCTCGAGATCGTAATCGTAAGCCATCACCAGGCGGGTCGGCGTGTCAATGAAGTAGAACAGGCGATAATCCGGGCTCCAGGTGAGGCCATTCGAGATGCGTAAGCCGGTGAGCAAAGTTTGCAGGTGTCCATCAGGCGAGAGCGAGTAAAGTGAACCGGAGGCCTCTCGTTCGGCGTCGTCCATCGTCCCGGCCAAGAAGCGCCCAGCGGGATCGCATTTGCCATCGTTGAAGCGATTGCCAGGGATGTGCTCGGGAACGGCAAGCAAGGTGCGTGTCCCGGTGAGCAAGTGCAGGGTCCAAATCCCGGAACGGAGAGCAAGGAGTAGATGCCCCTGGCGAGTAGGAGCAACACAACCGATGGGTTCGCCTATCTCCTGACAAGAATCGTGCCCGCTCGCCAGGTCAAAGGTATGCAAACAGCCGAGATGGATGTCTACCCAGTAGAGGACACCCCGACGGGCATCCCAAGCAGGACCTTCCCCTAAATCTGCGCCAGCGTTGAGCAGAAGTTCCATATCAAAACCAATCTAATTTGATCAAAACCAATCTAATTTGAGGAAAAGGATAGCCGCAGTTGCCATGAAGGTAATCGAGATGAGGACAGTGAACCAGAAGGCAAGCGGGTGTTCTTGAAATGGCAAGGCGACATTCATACCATAGAACGAGGCAACAATGGTCGGCAGACCAATGATAATGGTGACAGCGGCTAGGACTTTCATGATATTGTTGAGATTGTTCGAGATAATGCTGGCAAAGGCATCCATAAGAGCCGCCAAAAGGTCAGTAGCGATATTCACCATCTGGATGGCTTGCTGATTCTCGGTAATCACATCTTCGAGTAAATCTTGGTCTTCTTCGTACTGATTGAACAAACGCGACTTTTGCAGGCGTTCCATCATGACTTCGTTGGAACGCAAGGCTGTGGCAAAATACGTCAGGCTTTTTTGGTATTTAAGCAATTCCAACACTTCGCGATTGCGGGTGGATTGCTTGAGTTTATCTTCCAAGAAATCCACCATCTTGTTAATGTCGCGCAAATATACCAGATAACGCGAGGCAGTTTCCAGGAAAATATAAAGCACAAACCGATACCGCTTGGCCGTTCTCAGCAGACGATATTTACCATTACAGATAGTGCGAAAGATTTCATGATTAAACTTGCTGACCGTGACGACAAAATTGGCCTTGATGATAATGCCAATAGGAATGGTGATGTAGGGGACGTCGCTCGAATATCCTTGAAAATAGGGAACGCGGAGCAAAATAAAAATATAGCCTTCGTCCTCATCCCTTTCCATGCGGGCGTTTTCATCCAAGTCAAGCGAGTTATGGATAAGTTCGGGCAAAACACCCCACTCAACCAGACGAGCCACTTCATCAGGGGTTGGATCAACAGCCTGTATCCAGCAACCGTTGACGAAGTCCTCTTGTTCTACCAATCCTTCTTCAGCGATGGTCTTGTAGATTTTCAGCATGAGAGCCTCCTGTGGTCAGGATGACGCCACAGGAGGCGAACAAACGCCCCCTGGGGCGTTATCCAGGAATAGGGATACGAGGACTCCGCTTATCAAGGCGGGTCGAGAGCGGTTTACTATCAGAAGAGTCAAGAGAATCGCTTCGTTCTTGGTCGGACATACGCGCTTCGCTTCGCCGGGGTTTTTGTCCTTCAGCCCTAGGTCTTCTAATCTTGTGAAAGAGTCACAAAATCAAGAGAAATTGAACGCATCAACACCGGCGGATTAATTTTACGCCGAATGGGAAAGATACGCAACCGGAATCTTTGGGGAAGTGAACATAAGTTCGGGTATTTGCGTTTGCGCGCTGCGAAGACAAGCAGTTGTAAGGTCCTTGGAATTCCATAACGCCATGCTTTGTATAGTTGAGATGTCCTATAAGCGTTGGGAGCAGTATAAGTTTCGGCAGCAGCTGGGGACGAGGATTGTCGCCCCATAGTGGTCAATTAAGCCGCCCAAGACAAGTCAAACGATCAAATTTCAACAGTCAGGTTGACAGACAAAAGGACTGTCCGGCGGTTGAGGTTGGTTTGGGGTGATTGGGGGGAGGGAGGAGAGGGGTTGAAGGAGGGAGCGGGCTTGAAGAGAAGCGATGAATGAGCTTGGCGAAAGCTGGACAGGGTTGGAGAAGG
>JANWWB010000287.1 GCA_025056515.1 Anaerolineales bacterium | reverse complement strand
CCAGTTGTATGCAGAAGTCCAGCGCCTGGCAATTGTGGACGAATTAACGGGAATTTACAACTATCGCGGTTTGCTAGAAATCGGCAAACGCGAGGTAGAACGCGCCCGACGATTTGGGCATCCGCTTTCTGCGCTGTTTTTCGACATTGATGATTTTCGAGAATTCAACAACCGCTACAGCCATACTGTCGGGAATATTGTCCTGAAAGAGATCGCCCAGACGATTGCCCGCAATCTACGCACCGTGGACGTCTTTGCGCGCTTCGGAGGCGATGAGTTCGTCATTCTGTTGCCGGAATCTTCGTTAGAGCAAGCCCAAGAGACGGCACATCGTTTGGATGCGCTTGTGGCCGAACACACGCTCTCAACTTCGGCAGGACAATTTACCGTCACCATTTCTATTGGAATCGCCGAACTAACTCCCGATTTACCCGACCTCAATGCGCTTATCGAAAAGGCCAATCAAGCTGAGCGCATCGTCAAAAATCACCGCAACGGCCGCTCAGCCTCTTCTCCACATAAACTACTTCCAAATTGAGATCAAGGTTGCTTTCCAAAGAACAACTCCCACCAGATACGCCATTTAGGGACAGGAGTGGAGATTTCAGTCACAGCATATGGCGTCGGCGTAGCCGGATGAGCAGGCAAGACTTGCACAAGTTTCTCTCCCCCGCGCACCCATTTTCCCTCGCGATAGACCCACTCTTCGACGGCCTCATCTGAGGAGGCATAAGCCACCTGAGTCAAGAGAGCGACCTGAGTTGACATCACGGCTGTCGCTTGTCGTTGCATGACCTCAAGTTGACGGTTCAGACGATCTAATTGCTCCAGCCGGCGGCTGAAATCCATCAACAAGACCGCCAGCAAAAACATGCCTGCGAAGAAGAGCAGATTACGCCATCTGGGTTTCATAGGTATTTTATCTTACCGCTTCCTGCGGGCTTTGACAAGCATTTCGTGGCTAGATTTGGTTTGCATGTTTGACATTCTCCTCCCTTTACGTTAAACTATACGAAAACCACTTGTCGAAAGCTATCAGCTTCGGCGTCACATCATCCTACTTGCTTGCGGAGGGAAGAATGACCGAGGCGCATCTGACCGCCAAAACTGGCCTCGCCACAGCCATTCAGGCCTGGGAGCTTTACCTGAACGACCAAGGTCGTTCCCCCAATACCATCAAAGCCTTCCTTTCTGACCTGGGCCTGATGGCAAGCTTTTTTCCACCTGATCAAACGATTGGCGCTATTACGACCGCCGATTTAAACCACTTCCTACACTGGTTAGAACACGAGCGCGGCGTTCCTTGCTCGCCGAAGAGTCTCTCGCGCCGCATCACCACGATTAAGTCCTTCTTTCGCTGGCTTCAACGCGGGGGCGCTTTGGTCCTTGACCCAGCTGAGAAAATCGTCCAGCGTTCGGTACTCAGCCCTCTACCCCAAGTACTGACCGACACGGAAATCGAAGCCGTCCTTCTGGCAGCAGATCGCTACCGTCGCCGTCCTAAGCCGGATGCCCGTCCCTACACGCTTCTGGCTCTTCTGCTGGCGACCGGGATTAAAAAGTCTGAATGTTTGGGAATTCATCTCAATCATATTGAATTAGATGCCCCTGATGGCCCCTATCTTTTCGTCCGTTATGCCAGCCCGACCAACCGTTATAAGGAACGCAAACTTTCCTTGCCTGAGGATTGGGTCCCGGCTTACCAAGAATACCTAAGTCAGTATAACCCCACCGACCGTCTCTTTCCTTGGTCGCCACGCCGCCTGGAATATCTGCTTGAGGACATCGGTCGAGATGCCGGGCTTGAAAAACACCTCTCTTTCGATATGTGTCGCTGGACTTCGGCTTTACAGGACTATCTGAACAACGTTGAACCTGAAAAAATCCGTCAGAAGATGGGCGTCTCCAAGATTCAATGGCGTGAAATCTCCATGAAATTACGTCAACTAGCAAGCGAACAGTAATTCCCCACTTTTGGCAAATCCTTTGCTAAGCTATCCTTGCTCCCCAAAAAGCAGGCCGACCTTCTTCCGGTCGGCCTGCTTCTCTCAGATATCTCCCTTCTACCTCGAGCTAATCCTTCAGCCGGGCCAGCACATCCGAGCATTCCATGAGGAGATACTCAACACCTTCTAGTTTGAACTCGGTGCCGCTATATTTGGCGAAGAGGACCTTATCGCCAACCTTCAGTTTGATCGACTCATCGTCACCGACAGCGATGACTTCGCCCATTTGCGGCTTTTCTTTCGCCGTATCGGGCAAGAGCAAACCGGATGCAGTCCGCGCTTCTTGTTCCAGGGGACGAATCAAAACGCGGGTTCCTAGGGGTTCGATCTTGGTCATACTGTGTTCCTCCAAAGTCAAAAGTTGTGGCTCATTCGATAGCCTTCATGAACGAAGGCCAAGGAGTTTATCAATCTTAGGACGGTCAAAGCCGACTACGATCTTACCACCGATATCCAACACTGGCACACCCTGTTGACCGGAGCGTCGCACCATATCGCGCGCTGCCGCCGGGTCGCGGCTTACATCTACATCCTTAAACGGTACGCCTCGTTCGCGCAAATACTTTTTTGCCGCATGACAGAAAGAACAGGTCGGGGTCGTAAAAATAATCACTTTTGGATATGCCATACCAACACCTCCAGTCCGATTAGATGCATTCCCTGGCAAAAGGTTACACGTCTTTGCGCAACGATAGCTTCAAGACTCGCTGTGTCTGCTCGGTTACGCGCAC
>JANWWB010000183.1 GCA_025056515.1 Anaerolineales bacterium | reverse complement strand
ACCGAGCCATCCAAAACTTTATCGCCGACCTTGATGACCAAACCACCCAGGATTTTCGGGTCAACTCGAAACGTGACAGCCTGTGCACCGATCTTAGCCAAAATATCACGACGGACGGTTTCCTCTTCCTCAGCGGTAAGCGGCAAAGCCGAGATGACCTCCGCCGAAGCGCCCCTGACCTCAGCACTCTCCAGCACGACCACTTTGCCCGCCTTGACGCCCGAGAAAAATTCATTAATGAGAGCATGTTGACGTTTTTCATCAAGCGCTTCCCCAATCAGTTTTTGGGTGGCCGCAATGGCCAACGCCGCAATCTGCCCGCGCAGGTCACTTAGCATGCGATTGCGCTCGCCTTCAGCCTCAGCCAAGGCGTTCTCACGCGCTTTGGCAATCTCAGCTTCAGCAGCGGCGCGTACATCTTTAGCTGCCTGCTCAGCGCGCTCAGTCGCATCACGCACAATTTGGGCAGCCTTTGCTTGCGCATCGGCAATGATTTTGGCCGCTTCTTTTTCAGCATTTGCACGCGCCTCGGCCGCAATACGGGCATCCTCTAAGCCTTGAGCTATCTTCTCACGACGTTTTTCCAAACTACGCACAATCGGCTTGTAGGCCCAGGCATAGAGCAAGATGGCCATAACGGTAAAGTTAAAGATTTGGAAGAGGAAGAATCCCAGATTTAGACCAAGTTTATCCATCGGGACGCCTCCCCATTTCTAGCCGACAAAGATGATAATGAGAGCAACGGCCAAGGCATAGATTGCAACAGCTTCTGCAAAGGCCATACCCAAAATCATGTTGGTCTGGATGATCGGCGCTGCGTCCGGGTTACGTCCCATCGCCTGCACACCACCGGAAGCAGCAATACCCACACCCGCGCCGGCGCCAATCGCGCCTAGCATCGCAATGCCTGCACCCAAGAGTTTCAAGCCGTCAACAAAAAATTGATTGAATTCCATGGTTCTCTCCTTGAGGTAGGATGTTATTTTTTAGTGATGTTCTTCATGGCCATGGGCTACGGTCGCCCCGCTGAGAAAGATGGTCGCCAGCAGGAAGAACACGTAGGCCTGAATAATCCCAAAGAAGACTTCAAACAAGTACAAACCGGCCGGGACGGCAACCGCCGTCAACGCACCGACAATCGAAAGTAGCAATCCGCCTGCAAAGATATTCCCAAAAAGACGAAAGCCAAACGAGAGGATTTTGGCGAATTCCAGGATAATTTCCAATAAGCCTACGCCGAAGTTAATCGCGCCAAAAGGTCCTCCATGAATCAGTTGTCGAATCTGGAAGAATTTCTCAAAATACTTCGGCCCCTGCGCCCAAACCCCAAAAACCTGCGTGAGCAGGACAGTTATCACCGCCAACGCAAAGGGGAAATTAATGTCCGTCGCCGTGCCACGTAGGAATGGGACAACTTCACAGGCATGACACGGAGCAGCGGCGCCATATGTTTTGCCGGTCTGCTCGTCCGCATGGGTTTCAGAATTCCCATGCGCTTCTGTGGCATGGGTGTCGGTGGCACTTGTGGCAGACTCTGTGCTGT
>JANWWB010000124.1 GCA_025056515.1 Anaerolineales bacterium | reverse complement strand
GGTGGTGCAAAGACTTGGACAGTATTTTGAACCGAAGCGGGGCGGCATCCCTCCTCGCTTTTAACTCGCGACGGTGCCGCACCGCGACCAGGGAGACCGTCTGGAAGGGCGGTCTCCCGCTTTTGGGGGCTTCAAGACCAGTCATCTCCGAAAGAAATCCCCAATCCGCGCGCGGTGCGGATAGCGTCGCCCTGGAGATCCACGCGCTTGGGAACAGCGAGCGCCTCAGCGAGCGGTACCGTGATGACTTGTGCATTCTGCAATGCAACCATGGAACCGAATTCTCCGGCTGCTGCGGCTCGCACTGCCGCTGCGCCATAGCGTGTTGCCAGCCAACGGTCAAAGGCGGTCGGCGTGCCACCCCGTTGAATATGCCCTAGCACAGTGACACGCGATTCAAAGCCTTGCGACTGGATATACTCTGCCACTTGCTGGCCGATTCCTCCCAGTCGAGGAACATAGATGGCATCCCCTGGTTGCCGGAAGACTTGCGTTCCCCCTAGAGGTTTTGCACCTTCCGAAACCGCAATCAGGCTGAAGTTGGAACCGCGCTCAACACGCTGACGCACTTTGCGCAGAACAGCCTCATAACGGAAGGGGATTTCAGGGATCAGGATAACATCCGCCCCCCCTGCAACGCCGGCATGTAAGGCGATAAAGCCGGCATCTCGCCCCATCAGCTCTAGGACCATCACGCGATGATGGGCCTCAGCTGTAGTATGTAGGCGGTCGAGAGCCTCGGTAGCAATGGTCAAGGCGGTATCGAAGCCAAAGGTTACTTCTGTCCCGCCAACATCGTTATCAATTGTTTTAGGAACCCCGATGACCGGTACGCCCTTCTGGTACAGCTCCTGGGCAATCCGCAATGTCCCATCACCTCCAATGACGATGACCGCATCGAGATGAAGCGAAAAGATGGCCGCAATAACATCATTGGAGACATCTACAATCATTTCCTGCCCATCACGTATCACTTTGCGGGCAAATGGATTGCCGCGGTTGGCCGTGCCAAGGATGGTTCCGCCGCGCGGCAGGATGCCGCGCACGGCCGCCAGGTCGAGGGGAACAACCCCACCTGGTGTGATGAATCCATCGTATCCATCGCGTATGCCAAACACTTCACAGTGATATTCGTTGATGGCTGTTTTGACCACTGCCCGAATAACCGCATTCAGCCCTGGGGCATCTCCTCCACCAGTCAGAACTGCAATCCGTTTCATGCTCACCTCCGTTGACATTATAACGGTGAGTCCCTCATGCCAAGGTCGGAAATGTGCTCTCTTGCAAAGAATTGGGAAACTCAAAAGGCATGCAGTGTTAGAGCCTTAAAGACAGCAAAGCCCTGGTTTCGCGCTAGACGACGAAGTCCTCGAAATCTCTGGGAGACTGCTTCGGTGGCTGCGCCACCTCTCCGTGACACGATACCCTACCTTTGCAACAAAGCAGAAGTACATGATCAACTCGCATCAAGCAAATCGAGATAAGAGATGCCATCTCTTTTTGGCTCTGGATTTCCCGTGTGAACAAATAAAACATTCCCCCCAACGTAATCAACAAGAGGGCATGCCTCAGGCTTCAGCGCCTTTCGGATTCAATGCCGGTTTGTCACAGACAAAAAAACCGCTCGAAGCGGTGGTGTGCCCCCACGGGGATTCGAACGCCAGTGGTTGATCCCGTAATCGTGTCAGCCCTTATGCTCGAAGCGGTGGTGTGCCCCCACGGGGATTCGAACCCCGGTTTTGGCCTTGAAAGGGCCGCGTCCTGGTCCTCTAGACGATGGGGGCCTGACAAGCGGGCGGATTTTACCATGCCCCCTGGCTGTCGGTCAAGGCATTTTGCCCAAAGTGCAGACATCAGCTTCGACGAATACCCAGATGTCTTCGCCTGCCGGATGTCAAGCCTGTACAACCCTGTGCCTCCGTGGCAAACAAACGCGAATGTCCAAAGCTTAGCTTGGCACTTTTTCAAAACCGCTGCTTGTTCAAGGCTTTCCGGAGGTCGTGCTTGATTGGCCGACCTCCGGAAGTGCCGCGCAAACGGTTCTACGCTTAGGGGACAAATGCCATAACCGAAACTGGCGAACCGGAGCCGTTTTGCAGTCGCAGAATACCGATGACCAAGGTTGCGCCCTTGGGCGGGAGCTGGTCAAGATTGCCCAGACATTCCAGGGCAATGGCGTTCCGTTTAGCAATCTCAACATTGGTGAAAAAGGTGACATCCTGTCCAGGGTCAACGCCATGGGTATCAATACCCATGCCGGCGACTTTACGTTCATCAAACAAGAACAAAGTCGCCTCTGCCGAGAAGCCTGGGAAGTGGAGACCACCATTTTCATCTGGATTGAAGAAGGACGCTGGATCATCCCACTTGTCCTGCCAGCCTGTGTAGAGGAGAACCAGGCTGCCGGCAGGAATTTTGCCGTACTTCTTCTCCCAAGCGAGCACGTCTTCTACGGTGAGGGCATAGTCTATGTTGGCGGCGGCTTTGTCCCGAATGTCAATCACCACGGCCGGGACCACGAGCGATTCGGGAGAATAGGCGTCGATGCCTTGGCCGTCCTCCACAAAACTATTCGAAGCGTTCATGTGGGTCGCACTGTGCTCGCCAATGGAGAAGCGGCGCAGGTAGTAGCCATGGGTGGCAAAATTGGCAACTTCCTCGAATTCTACGGGCGGGTCTCCGGGCCAGAGGGGAATATTCGGATGAATGGGCTGGCTTAAATCCACCACGCGCGAGTAGGTGATGGTTTTCTTGCCAGATGCACTCCCGCAAGCCGCTAACGCCAGCCCGGTCAGGACGACTAGAGTGAGAAGAAAAAGTTGCTTCATCATAGAGAGATACCTCCTGAAGTAATCGCGCAAACACTGTTTGCGTTATGGCAGAAAGGATGGATCTAGGATTTGGTTGATATCTGGACGCTGAGTGAGCCGTCCGGTGTTGACCATGAGTTCAATATACAGACGAGTGGTGTAATAGATGGACGTGGTATCCGTGCCAGGATTTTGCGCAAACGCAGCGCGATTGTCGCTGAGAGAATACAGTTTGACCCCTTCGAATGAGATTTCTTCTGGTGACATTCCACTTTGTCTTGCGATGCTTGCAATCGCCTCCTCTGGGTGTGAGCGAGTAAACTCACTGGCTTCGAGTAACGCCGCAATCAAGGCACGTACATCATCGGGGCGCTGGCGCAGAACCTCGGTGCGCAGGACGAGTAAATCGGGTATCAGACCTGGAGTTTCAGCGCTGGAGAAAATGATCTGTTGCCCCTTCTCAAGAGCGCGCGACGTATGGGGCTCCCAAGTATGTCCAGCATCGATCAGTGAAGGAATAGCATCTGGGACCGATTCGGCGTTGATGTCAATCAAAGTTACACTACCTTTGCACTTTAACAACTGGATAAGGATAAACGCACGCCAATCTGCTGTGTGGTAAGCCCGGCCTGGAATTGGGTTTGAAGCCAGGACAGGAGATTGCGCTGGTGTTCTTGCTGAATGGCACGGCGGGCATCGCCCCAGGTAGCCAGGTGATCCTGGCTGGCCTGTTGTTCTTCCAGGAAGCAAGCCAGACAAAAGATCAAAGTCCAGAAGCGCAAAACGGCTTCTGCGGTCATGAGCTGATAATGATCTGAGCCCAGCAAGTCTTTGACATCTTCGAAGAAGACTTCGATGCTCCAGCGGATGGCCAGGATATCGATGACTGTCTGGGCATCTGCCTCCAGCAGCGTGGAGCCCCAGTAGCGTATAGACTTGGTCGGGGAGTGCACATCCTGGCAGGTGATGAGCAAGAGCACAGGGCCGAGTTTGCGGATGTGGGTGCGCAAGGAGTGGACATACACCTTTTGTCCGCCTTGCTGGGAAGGCCAATTGGCTTCCTGCCAGTCTTCGGGCTGCAGTCGGGCCGCATACTCTGCCAGGGTTATCCAGCGGCGAGTACCGTCCGGGTTGATCAGGCGCATCTTGCGATTGCTCTTCAACCCGCCGCTGACCTCCCAGCCACGCCCTTGCGCTGCTTTGCGGACCGCCTTGCAGTGGAACCAGATGTCGATCAGCACGTGTGTTTGCGTGCCTTCTGCTGCTTCAAAATGCTCGATCTCATCGATGACCAAGTCGACTTTGCTCTGAAAAGGCACCTTCTCTGCTTGGCAGACAGATTGCTGGCGATAGAGGCGGGGTTGCAACGGGCAACGCCGTCCAAGCAGCACATACAAACCGGTGAGTAAGCTATGCCCAGTCACCACGCGCTGCTCCGTGCTGGAATAATGTCGCCCCAAGCCTTCCATCTTCCGGCCACGCGGCTTGATGTGCACCGAGTCATCGAAGATCAAGTAACCTGTCACAACGGTTTTCTTGGGACGTCCTCGGCGTTTCTCACGTTCGGCTTCCTGGCGTTGATGTTCGGCTTCTACTTTCGCCTGCAATTGCTGACGGAAGCGGCCCAGCCAGATCCGGGCAACCTCTTCTGTCTGCCATTTCCAGCGATGGAAGAACCGTGACAAGCCACTGAGGCTGACCCGCTCACCAATGTTTGCCAGTAATCCGCTCAGCGTTCGCCGTTGTTCACATTCGATCAGACCCAGCAGTACGATCACGAAGTACCTCCACTGGCGCTTGCTGAAACACGAGCGAAATGCTTCACAGAACTGGCATAAGATGGCAGATAGGCATACAATTGGCTTGGGCATGGTTCCCTCCAGGGGTTGGTTTCTGCAAACCTTATTATCCCAGGTTTGAGCCATGCCTACCTTATTCAGCTGTTAAAGTGCAAACATAGTGTGAGATATTTAGATTGCCGTCAATCAAAATAACAAGAGAGCGATTGGCAAAAATAGCTTTATTGCTGTCATTAATTGTCAGATTGCCGGAAAAAAGAACTGCTTGGCGGTTGAGGTTGTTTTGGCTGATTTCTTCGAGGTTTTGAGCCGTTTTTATTAGAGTGCGGGATCTAAGGTAGGAGATAAAGTCCGAGG
>JANWWB010000326.1 GCA_025056515.1 Anaerolineales bacterium | reverse complement strand
AAAGGTCATCTGGGTGAAGATGGCTTCAACCATCCGATTGCTTGGTTGGCGCTCGGGGCGGTTATCGACGAAAATCAGCGGGTCATGACAGCGCTTGGGCACGTTCTGAAAGACGATGAGTGTGCAAGAGGCTAGATGACCATCCTGGAACAGAAAATACATGTCTGAACCGTTGGCAGCGAAATCGATGACCGAAGACATGTTGGCTGGCACTTGTTTTTCAAAGAACGACCTCGGCATATTGACATATTTGCCCTCTTCATTCGGGATGTAATACCAGACGGCATTGCGGCTCGGGTCAATCACGTACAGGTAGTTGGTGGTGGCATCTAGGGTGAAGCCGGTCAGTCGTTCCCAACCCAATTCTGGTCGTGCCAGCTTGACTGCTTTTGGCTGTCTAGGGCTAGGGAAGCAGTACAAGAGTGTTCCTTCTCCGTCAAGCGCCATCAGGGTGGCGTTATAGGGGTTGACCTTGGGGGCAGCAAGGATATCTACCAGCGGTCCAACCGTTACATCTCCGTACGTGCCCGGTCGGCAGACGAAGGCTGTATCGGCCTGATAGCCTTGTGACGTGAGGTAATACCGCAGGACTTCGCCTTGCGTTGCATCAAGCAGGTACAAATCATTGTTTGTTGCTGCCAAGGCTGAGACGTTGATAGCGCGGTCGAGACCGTTGACAATCGCTGGAGAAAAGGATAGGCGCAGGATGCCGTCCAGATTATCTAGGGCGGTTTGCGCTTGGGCGCGCAACTGAGCAGACTCATTGGTCTTCAAATACTGTTCTGCGATGTCCAGATAGAACAGCGTCCGCTCCCAACCGACGCGTATTTCGGCCGGGGCCGTTTGCACGGCAGCCCATTGCGCCTCTTGTAAGGCTTGTTGAAAATATTCTTGATACGAGACGTTGCGCCCATGTTGGTTGTAGAACACGAGGGCAATCGTCATGATAAGCAAAGGAATGGCAAAGGCCACAAAGGCCAGGCTGCTGCCGGTGGTCTTGGGTTCTTCAGGATGGGGGTCGGGGAGCAAGCGTGGAAAGAATGTGCGCACTCGCTCCCCAGTGGTGTGAAGCCCAACGCGTAGTTGGCGTAACGATTTTGCCAAACTGCGGAAGAAGCGCTGTCGTCCTTCGGGTGAGGGTTGTAGCAAGATGGGAGAGGAGGCTGGAAATAGAGATCGCCGAGAGGGGGCCGGCTGGGAAACAGGTGGCGATGTTTTCGGGAGCGGAGGAGCAGATGAGGCATGGCTTGTTTGTGCATCGCTCTTTTCTTCCTCTCCGGCCAGGATGCGGGCAAAGCGACTGGCTGGTCGTCCGCTGATGACCTGGGAGGTAGGGCGTCGCAAGGGAGGGGAAGGCGCTCTTGGCGTGGCAGGAATCTCGCCTGTAGGAGCTGTAGAGATTACTTCTTCATCCGAGGCGATACTTTCTTCCGGTGATTCCGTTGAGGCTTCGGGACGAGCGGGCAAGACTCCAGGTAGTAGGCGCACTTGTCCTTTGCCGGTTGTCGCTTCTATGATGACAGCGCTAATCGTTTCGGCTGAAAGGGAGATGAGGCTTTGTTGCAAACGTTCTGCCTTGCGCAGGCCTGCTAGGCGCTCGGCTTCCCAACCAGAAGGCAGCGCAGCCAAAACGAGCAGAACGTCTCCCGGATTCAGGGTCAGATGCGAGAAATACAACGGCGTGACTTGACTGACTCCCAAGGCGCGGTTGGAAGGACTTTCATCGTGATAATGCGCTTGTCCGCTTTGGGTGAAGTGGAAAACGTGTGTGGGGCCACATTGGCAGAGCAGGAGTTGCGTCCCGCGCAAGGTTCCAAGTACCAATCGTCCGATCAGGTGTTGTCCTTTGCCGCGGTTGCGTAAGTTGCTTTCCAGCAAGGTCTGATTCAATCGTTCTGCGGCCGCGCGTAGGGCCGAAGTCACCGTGCCGGCCGTGCGATAATACTGTTCGACGAGCAAGCCGGTCAGGCGGTTGTATTCGGCTACCGTGAGAGGGGTGTTGCCGGAAAGGGAGAGATAGAGGAGCAACTGGTCGTCCTCGCGACCGCGCCCACAACGTTTGGGCGGCGAGGCAACCGCTAATCCAGGTAGAGAAGGCAAGTCTCGCCCTTTAACGCGATAGATGGGCGATAGATTGAGGTCAAGTAGAAGGGTCACAAGAACAATTATACTGGTAAAATGAAGCCTGATTCCTATCCGGGTGAAAGTTCTCCCGGTAGACTTTGGAAAACATTATGCTGACCTTTACTCTTCATCGCACTTTTCCTCGCTCGGATGATCTTGCTTTAGCATGGAATGCTCTTCTCTCCGAAAGCATTCTCGATGTCCCCTTCTTGCGTTATGAATATCTCTCTACCTGGTGGGAGACGCGCGGCGGCGGCGAATGGCCGCCTTCGTCTGAATTGGTGCTCGTCCTAGCGCAGCGAAATGGAGACTTAGCAGGGATTGCACCTCTCTTTTTTGCTCCGAATCGGCAAGGTGAGCCGGCGCTTTTGCTCTTGGGAAGCATCGAAATTTCGGATTATCTCGATCTGATTGTCCGCCCTGCTGACCTGGCTGAATTTGTAAACGGTTTGTTGAAGGTCCTCCTCGCACTGCCTTTCTCTTGGAGGCTCTTGGATTGGCACAACCTCTTTGAGGACTCGCCCACCCTATCGGTCTTAGAAGCCGAAGCGGTGCGTCTTGGTTGGCGAGTCGAACAAGAGCAGACGTATCGCGCTCCTTATATTCCCTTGCCAGGGGATTTCGAGACCTATCTGGCCAGGTTAGATAAAAAACAGCGCCACGAGATACGGCGTAAGTTACGTCGAGCGCATGAATCTGGGCGCGTTGATTGGTATATCGTTCAAGATGAGGCGACGCTAGATGCCGAAATTGAGGCTTTTCTTGAACTGATGGCTGAAGACCCAGAAAAAGCAGCTTTTTTGACCGATGTGATGCGCTCACAAATGCGCCGTTCGGTGCATGCTGCCTTTCGCGCTGGCTGGCTGCAGCTGGCCTTTCTGACGGTAGAGGGCGAAAAGGCTGCCGGTTATCTTAACTTTGATTACCGTCATCGAATTTGGGTCTATAATTCTGGCCTCAACCGCCGTTTTCTCGAACTTTCGCCTGGCTGGGTACTTCTGGCACATCTCCTCAAGTGGGCCAACGAAAACGGACGTTCCGAATTCGATTTCATGCGTGGTACAGAAGAGTATAAATACCGCTTCGGAGGCGTGGACCGCCGTTTGAAGCGCATTGCCGTTTGGCGCTAAGAGACGAGAAGGGGTCCGACCGAAGCGCTACATGGGGAAGGTGTTCCATCATCCGCAAGAACAGACATACTTCCCCCTGTTCATGCAAGGCGGCGCAGCCGCCGAAGCAGTCTTCCCAATCATTTGCAGAACTTCGTCTTCTGGCACCATGCATTTTGAGTTTTTCAGATTTTTGCAACAGACCATTTTTCGCTCGATATTCCTTCATGATGCTCTGCTGAGCGAAAGGTCATTTTCTTAAGAGACACGGGTATAATCCCAACATGCGTTTTGGTCGGATTTCTTGGATTGGTTTGCTTCTGGTTGCGGCTTGCAGCTCTGCGCTGACACCCTCTCCCGATGTTAGGTTCATCCCACCCTATGCTACCATCACTCCCTCGGCGACCGTTTCTCCGTTGCCGGTTCAAACGGTAGAAATAGTCCCAACACCAACCCCTGTTTTGTACACGATTCGCCCAAATGACACTTTAGCGGGGATCGCCTCTCGCTATGGTGTGACGGTTGAGGCTCTCTTGGCAGCCAATCCGGGCGTTCGGCCTACAGCTTTGAAGGTTGGCTCGCAACTTGTGATTCCGCTCGGGGCTTTGCCAATGGCTCCGACCCCGACTCCAGTTCCACTTGAGGTCCGGTCGCCAAAGTGCTGGTCAGAGACGAACGGCGGTTTGTGGTGTTTTGCCCTCGTGCTTAATCAACACCCTGATGCACTTGAGAATCTATCAGCGGTCTTTATCTTACGGGACGAAAAGGGTGAGGAGAAAGCTGCCCAGGTTGCGTATGCCCCTCTCAATATCTTGCCCGCTGGCCAAGCGATGCCTTTAGGCGTGCATTTCCCGCCGCCGGTCGAGCTTCCAGCCGATGTCCATGTGCAGATATTGACCGCCATCCGTCTTTCGCCTAGCGATTCGCGCTATCTCCCGGCGACTTTGGACAACCTGCTGACAAGCATCTCGTCCGATGGGCGTTCGGCGCGTCTTTCGGGGCGAGTCTTGTTGCCGGTAGGGGAGCGCCCAGCAAACTCGATTTGGGTGTTGGCTTTGGCCTACGATGCTGCTGGCAATCTAGTTGGCTACCGCCGCTGGGAAGCCGAGCAAACGCTTGCTTCGGGGGAGAGTCTGGAATTTGCTTTGACTGTTTCCAGCATTGGGCCGCCTATCGAACGGGTGGACTTCCTGGTTGAAGCGCACCCATAAGGGTTATCTCCCCGGTCTGGGGCGAGCCTGTTGAACTCAGGCGGGAAGAGCCGAAGTTCAGACCTTGGAATTTGCTCATCAAAGAGACACAGGGTTGTAAAGTGGAAGGTTTGGGCTGCATACCTTGGGACTGAGGAGAGCCACAACTTAAGTTGCGGCGTGAATCGCAGTGCTCGATATTGGCCAGGGCCAAACTTCTATCGAACTTTAAAGTGTTGGGGTTTGGACTTTGGCGTTTGTTCGTTCCAGAGACAGGGGGATCGCAAGGTTTTGATCTTCTGAACGGTGCCTCTTGGAGCTTTTGTGCTAACTTATGTCTGAGCTTCCGAGAATCGAGATTGACAAGTCATCTTGATAGAATATAATCTTTATTGATATTTTTCTCAAGAAGAGCTAATTGTGTCCTGTCTTGCCCGTCATTCCCAAACTTTACGTGCTCGCGGCTATCGCATGACCCCGCAGCGGCTGGCCATCCTGGAAGCCCTGCACCATGATGGGCATCTTTCCCCCGCTCAAGTTTACCAACGCGTCCGACAGACCGGCGTGACCGAGGCGACCGTCTACCGCACGCTGGAGTTTCTACGCGCCAATGGAATTGTCTTCGCAACCTATGGCTGCGATGGTCATCTGACCTATGAGCTAGGCGGCTATGACCATCATCACCTCGTCTGCCGAATCTGCGGCACACAAGTTCAGGTCAAACAAGAGATGCTCCAAGATGCTCTCAACCGCATTGAACAGCAGACCGGTTATCGGATGACCGATGGTCATCTAACCTTGGTTGGTTTATGCCCGTCCTGTCAAGGGAATTCACAGGCACAAGCCTGAACTTTGATTTCATTCATCTTCACTTTCTGGAGGCATATCATGTTGTATGCTCCTCAACCTATGCACATTCCGGATGGCTTTCTCTCGACCTTAGTTTCGATTGTGTTGTGGGTTCTTTCTGCCGTGTCGGTGGCTTATGCCCTACGGCGCGTGAGCCAAGATCTCGGCGAGCGTCAGGTGCCGCTCATGGGAGTTTTGGCGGCGGCCATCTTTGCTGGGCAGATGCTCAACTTCACTGTGGCTGGGGGTACTTCCGGTCACTTGATGGGCGCGGCGTTGGCGACCATTCTGCTTGGTCCCTGGGCGGCTCTCATCGTCATGACGACCGTGGTCGGCATTCAGGCGGTTATCTTCCAAGATGGCGGCCTGCTGGCACTGGGCGCAAATATCTTCAATATGGGCGTTATCGGCGTGGCAGTCTCTCATTTTGTGTACACTTCAATTCAGAAACTGGCGCGCAGCGCGAAGTGGGGTATTTTTGTCGGAGGGTTCGTCGCCGCTTGGATGTCTATTGTGGTTTCGGCGCTGGCCGTGGCATTGCAATTGGCCCTCTCCGGCACTTCGCCGGCTAATATCGCTGTACCAGCGATGGGAGGTATCCATATGCTGATCGGCTTGGGTGAGGGGTTGATCACCCTCGGCGCGCTAGCTTTCCTCTACGCAGCAAGGCGTGACCTGCTTCATAGCGGCGAAGCGGCTCCCAAAGGTAACGTAGCAGTCTGGGTTGGAGGTCTGGTCTTCGCTCTTCTCTTAGCCGTTCTATCTCCCCTGGCCTCTGCTCATCCTGACGGACTGGAATGGGTGGCCGAACAAAAAGGCTTTCTTGATGCTGCTCAGGAACCGCTCTACCACATCATCCCCGATTACGTCTTCCCCGGCATTTCCAACGAAGCCTTGGCAACGATTGTAGCAGGTCTGCTCGGCACGCTGATGGTTTTTGGTGTTGCATTGGGGGTGGCCTATCTGCGCCGGGAGCGGACGGCGGGAAGGTAAGAGTAGACCACAGACGGTGGGTCGTGGATGGTTAAGCATAACGGCAGTCCGATTCCTGACGAGTAACTCACGACTCCCATGCACCTTCACTTTCTCGACCCCTATCAACCGCGCCTTAGTCTTGTTCACGCGGCTGATGCACGTCTGAAGCTTGCGCTCACGCTAGCGTTTATTCTGACGACTTCGCTGACGCCGTTTGGAGCCTGGCCTATCTACATTTTTTTGCTGGCTTTGATTCTCGCAGTGGAGATTCTCTCCAGCCTGGGGGTTGGGTATGTACTGAAGCGCTCCCTGCTGGCTTTGCCGTTTGTATTAGCAGCGCTGCCGCTTCCTTTCACTGTTGAGGGACATGAGCTTTTCTCCGTGTCCCTTGGTGGCTGGACTCTGACCGCTTCTGCCGAGGGACTGACGCGGCTGGTTAGCGTGGCGCTTAAGTCTTGGTTTTCGGTACAAGCGGCAATCGTGTTGGCAGCAAGCACCCAGTTTCCTGACTTACTGGCCGGAATGCGCGCTCTGGGCGTTCCTCGCCTGTTGGTTGCCATGTTCGGTCTAACTTGGCGTTACTTATTCGTTCTGGTCGATGAAGCCCTCCGGCTCATGCGCGCCCGAGCGGCGCGTTCTGGTACGGCGGCAGGAAGAAATACCAGGTCTGGTGGGAGCGTTGTCTGGCGGGCGCGCCTGACCGGAGGAATGGTCGGTAACCTCTTCCTGCGCGCCTTCGAACGTGCGGACCGCATTTATGTCGCTATGCTCTCGCGCGGCTACGATGGTGAGGTCCGTACTCTCCCCTCACCACCCATGAGCAAATCGCAGCGCCTGGTTCTGGGAATGGGATTGTTTAGCTTGGTGCTCTTGCTCTTGCTGGGCTTGCTCTTTTGGGGTTGATATGCATCATTCCATCGAAATTGAATCTCTCTCCTTTGCCTATCCTGATGGTCACATGGCCTTGCGGGAGGTCTCCTTGACGGTCGCTCCTGGCGAGAAGGTGGCGTTGGTCGGACCAAATGGTGCGGGGAAGTCTACTCTTCTGCTGCACTTGAATGGCATCTTGACCGGTCAAGGGAGTGTGCGAGTCTGCGGGCTGCCAGTGGTGAAAGAAAATTTGGGTCGGATTCGAGCAGCGGTAGGGCTGGTCTTCCAGAACCCCGATGACCAGTTGTTCTCGCCGACGGTCTTTGATGATGTCGCGTATGGGCCGATTTATCAGGGGTTGCCTCCGGTGGAAGTGGAAGCGCGGGTTGCGGCGGCGCTGGCTGCAGTGGGCATGAGCGGGTACGCACGGCGCGTCTCGCACCATTTGAGTGTCGGTGAGAAGAAACGGATTGCTATTGCTGCTGTCCTTTCGATGAACCCCGA
>JANWWB010000378.1 GCA_025056515.1 Anaerolineales bacterium | reverse complement strand
CATCGACAACAGTTCCTTCTGCAGAGAGGTCTTCTTCTACAACCGGGGGACGCCAAATGGCTTGTTCTCGCAAGCGCAAGAGGTACTCAATGGTGATCACTCCGATTCCCAGGCCGGCGGCCAAGCCGAATGAGACCAAGCGTTCTTGTTGGAGCCAAGCTAAAAGGCCGCCATAGACGCCGAACCAAGCAGCCTGACGCAAGAGCGTCAGTGTTCCCGCCGGCGGTTGTGTTGGGAAGCGAAGATTGAGAAACCAGACGATCGGTAGGGCAAATCCCATCAGAGACATGGTTCCACTGAAGAAGAACAACCAGCGTCCCCAGACAGTAGGCTCAAGGAACAGAATGGTAAACGCCAGCATGCTGCTTCCAGCAAGAAGTAAGACCAGCGCAGCGAATAAGAAAGGACGAAAAGGAGGAAAGGTAGAAGACGTCATGTCTTTTTGATTATATCCCACACTGCTGATTCTTGAAGAAAGCGGTAAAATAAAGGCATGCCTAACGAACCGATTTTAGTTGTCGAAGATGTCCCAAATGTTCTGGAATTTCTCGAAATTACTTTGCGTTTCAAGGGCTATCGGGTCATGACGGCCCGCAATGGGCTTGAAGCGCTGGAGCAGGTTCAAAAAGAGAAGCCTGCCCTTATCATCACCGATATCTTGATGCCCAAGATGGATGGGTATGCTTTGGTGCATCGCTTGCGCTCAAATCCCGAGACACGTCCCATTCCAATCATCTTCCTTTCAGCAACGTATGTTGCTCCCGAAGACAGAGATTTTGCTCTTAAGTTAGGAGCAGCGCGCTTTATCGAAAAGCCGATCGATGCCGAGGAGTTCGTCCTCACGGTTGCTGAAGTTTTGGCATCTGGGCCGGGTACGGCTCCTGGTCCTTTGCAAGAGAGGGCGTTTTATCACTACTATCGCGATCGCTTAGAGCACAAATTGCGTCATAAGGATACCCAAATGCATCGCCTCGAGAGGCTGATTCCTACCTTGCCGCCAGAGCAACGGAATGCCTTCCAAGCTATGCTTGAGCAAGTCAAGATAGACCGAGATGAAATTGCTGCCCAATTGCAAGAAACGTATCGCATTCTGGAAGAACTGAGCCGAATCTAAAGCCATGAGTTGCCTCTCTCCCGACTTGGCCGACCTGGAGCATTTAGCGCAACAGGCCGGTCGAATTTTGTCTGAATACTACGAAAAAGAGTTGTGGGTGGATTTTAAGGGTGAAATTGACCTGGTTACCGAGGCCGACCGTCGTTCGGAAGCGTTTCTGATCGAAGAGATTTCGCGTCGCTTCCCTGGCCATACTATCATGGCAGAAGAGGCGGGTGGACGGAATGACGGCGAGTGCCAATGGTATATCGACCCTTTGGATGGGACAGTCAACTATGCCCATGGTGTGCCTATTTTCTGCGTCTCGCTGGCCTATGCACGAGCAGGCCAATTGGAGCTGGCAGCGATTTATGACCCAATGCGTTGCGAGCTTTTCAGTGCAGCACGCGGGCGCGGTGCTTGGTTGAATGGACGTCGGTTGCGCGTCTCAGATGAGACTCAACTTGAACGCACACTTTTGGTGACCGGTTTCCCGTACGACACTTGGCACACGCCGCGCAATAATTTCGATAATTTTGCCCATCTGGCCCGCATGACTCAAGGGGTACGCCGATTGGGTTCGGCAGCGCTTGATTTATGCTATGTCGCCGCCGGACGTTTTGACGGTTATTGGGAGCTTTCTCTTAAACCCTGGGACATTGCTGCTGGCGCGCTTATCTGTCAAGAGGCCGGTGCCTTGGTCACGCGCACCGATGGAGCGCCGGATCTTCTGACCGAGCCTACTTCCATTCTGGCGGCTAATCCGGTTTTGCATGCCAAAATCTTGGCCGAATTGATTACTCGTTGAATTCTAGAAGGTTCTGATGGCTACTGTTCCTCTGCCTGCTGAATTTACCTTGGCACGGCATTCCACTGATCGGCGCAGTCCTGTCCGCTGGATTTTAAGTCACGCTATACGCCACTGGTGGTTGATTTTGGTGATGATGGTTGGGGCGTATGGGAATGCTCGTCTGGCGGCCTTTGTGCCGATTCTCACCGGTCGTGCTTTTAATCTGGTGGCGCAACATCCTTCTGATTTGGAAATTCGTTTGCTCTGGATTGCTTTTGGGATTGCTGGTTCACAGGTCTTGCGGGCGATTTTGCAGTTGGCACGCAATTTTGGTGCAGAGGTCATCGCTCAACGCGTCGAACGCGACATTCGCGATGAGCTGTATGTCTCTCTCCTGGGCAAGAGCATGACTTTCCACAGCCTGCAGCCGGTCGGTGATACGATGGCGCGGGCAACCAATGATGTGCGCGAAGTGAACTATCTTTTCAGTCCGGGAGTGAACCTGGTGGTCGGTTCATTGCTTTTCCTGGTGATGCCGATTGTCCTAGCACCCCAATACCATTGGTCGCTTGCCTTAACCCCTCTTGTTTACACCATCTTGTATTTCTTTGTTTTGCGGCGTTATTTGAAGAATCTTGAACCCATCACGGACGAGGTGCGTCGCTCCTTTGGTGAAATGAACGCTCATCTTTCGGAAGCGCTCGATGGCGTAGAGGTGATGAAAGGAGCGGCTCAGGAAGAGACAGAGATTCGGCGCTTTGAGCGAAATGCTCGTTGTGTTCGAGAAGCGAACGTGCGCCAGGGGGACTTGGAGGCGCGTTTTATCCCGCTCTTGATGATGGCCATCACGTTAGGCGTGGGTTTGTTTCACTCCATTTTTCTCTATCGCCAGGGCATGCTGGAGAAAGGCGATGTGGTTGCCTATATGGGCTTGCTCTTCATGCTTGATTTTCCCACCTGGACTTCGATTTTTGCCTATTCGCAGATTTCTCTGGGTTTGGCCGGGGCACGTCGCATCCTTGAGCTGATGAATCGGGAAAACAATCTTGACCAGAACTTAAACGGATATGCAGGTGAAATGCGAGGCGAGGTCGAATTTCGCGATGTGTGTTTTGCCTATCATGAGGACGAGCCGACCCTGGAGGCAATTTCTTTCAGGGTGCATCCCGGTCAAACCGTTGCAATTGTTGGTCAGACTGGTGCCGGAAAAACGACCCTGATGAAATTGATCAATCGCACATACGATGTCAATGCCGGGTGTGTATTGGTGGATGGCATAGATGTCCGCGATTGGAACTTAGCGGCCTTGCGCCGACAAATCTCGATTATCGAGCAGGACATTTTCCTCTTTTCGCGCACGATTGCGGAAAACATCGCTTTTGGCAAGCCAGACGCGACTTTTGAGGAAATTCAAGCCGCGGCAAGAGAAGCGCAAGCGGAAGAGTTCATCCTTTCGTTAGAGAAAGGATACGATACCATCATCGGAGAGCGAGGGGTGACGCTTTCGGGTGGGCAGCGTCAGCGTATTGCTCTGGCACGTGCTTTCTTAACTGACCCCCGTATCCTCATCCTGGACGATTCGACCAGCGCTATCGACAGCGCTACCGAAGATCGAATCCAGCAAGCGATTGCCGCTGCTGCGCGAGGTCGCACAACCTTTCTCATCACGCATCGCCTTTCCCAGATTCGTTGGGCCGATTTGATTGTGGTGTTACGAAAAGGACGGATTGCCGCCATCGGCAAGCACGAAGAGCTACTGCGCACATCGGAAGCATATGCGCGCTTGTTCCGTGAATAGCTCCTGATTCGCGTGTAAAGGATAAGAACACGATGGGTTTTTTTGAAGGTCTTGATTACGAAAAGTATGATCGTCAGTACAAGGACCGTGAACTGATTGCACGAATCCTTGCACAATTCCGTCCTTATCGACGTGGAATTGTGTTGATTGCTTGCTTGACAATGGTTATGTCGCTTGTCGGTGCGCTTTTGCCGATTTTCGGTGGTCGGGCGCTGGATCTGTTGCTCAGCCCAGCTAACTGGTTGATCTTGATTGTGATTCCAGGGGCTGTTACCTTGGTCGGCGTGACGGAATGGGGTCTCAACTGGGTGCGCAGAAGTCTAACTGCTCGGGTTTTGGGTGATGCTGTGCTTGACCTACGTTTGCGAGCGTTTCGCGCTGCGGTCGAGCAGGATCTATCCTTTTACGATCAACTGTCGTCAGGGAAGGTCGTTTCGCGCATCAATTCGGACACGAATGATTTGAGCAATTTGGTGGTGATTGTCACCGATGCGAGTTCGCAGGTTTTACAAGCTATCCTCTTGGGAATTGTATTGGTGACAATTGAATGGCGCCTGGCATTGACGATCTTCGCTTTTTTGCCGATTCTTTTTGCGATTACGATGGGATTTCGGCGTTTGGCACGCGTGACAACCAAGAAAGGAATGCAAGCAATGGCGGATGTGAATGCAACAATCAAGGAAACAGTCTCCGGCATTGCAATTGCAAAAAATTTTCGTCAAGAGATGGCGATTTTTCAAGAATTTGATGCCGCCAACCGCAAGTCGTATCGTTTTAATGTTCAACGGGGTTTTGTTTTGGCGCTGGTCTTTCCGGTGCTGAACGCTACAACGGGCATGTTCACTGCCATTCTGGTTTATTTTGGGGGTGTGAGTGCTGCTCAGGCTGTCATTTCAGCAGGTGCTTGGTATCTCTTTCTATTGAGCCTCGACCGTTTCCTTTGGCCGGTGATGAATCTTTCTTCTTTCTGGACACAAATTCAAAGTGGGCTTTCGGCTGCCGAGCGTGTTTTTTCCTTGGTGGAATCCGAGCCTACGGTTAGACAAATAGCTCAACGGCCTGTACCTTCATTACGGGGCGATATTCGTTTTGAGCATGTTTCCTTTCGCTATACTCGTCATGAGCCTGTGTTGACAGATTTCAACTTGCACATTCGGCCAGGCGAGACGCTTGCTCTCGTTGGGCATACTGGCTCGGGCAAAACCTCGATTGCGCGTTTGATAGCCCGTTTTTATGAATTTCAAGAGGGCAGGATTTTAGTAGATGGTCAGGACATTCGGACGTTTGATTTGTCTTCGTATCGCCGTCAGTTAGGGATTGTCTCGCAAATGCCTTTCCTCTTTTCGGGCACCGTTGCAGAAAACATCCGCTATACGCGTCCTGAGGT
>JANWWB010000317.1 GCA_025056515.1 Anaerolineales bacterium | reverse complement strand
ACCTCATAATAGACGGCGCTTCCACTGCGCTTCCACGAATCTCCGCCTAGTGTGTTCAGCACCAGTTGATAGGTGTCGTAGGGTGTGACTTCCAGGCTACGGTTATACAGTGGGCGGATAGAGACGTCGTTCTTGAAGGAGGGCCACTCAGCCTCAATGGTTATCAACACCCCACTCGTATCTGTGGCAGTTTGACGGCTTAGATAGACTTCATAAGGAATATCCGGCGAAAAAGGCCGGAGATATATACTACCTAAGAGGAGCGCTTCGCGCTTGAGGGTGAATTCAAACTCATGTTCACCACGGCTGAGGGAAATTGCAAGAGGATATTTGTGAAAGAAATTGACATCCCGTATGGGAACTTGCATCCAATGTGCCAAGCGTACAGGTTGAACCGGAATCTGATTACCGTATCGGTCAATTGGGAACTCTGAGGCGCTGTTGCGGTAATCGAGAGGAAAGATGATGCGGCGGGCATCTTCCACCGGCAGTGCGCCGTCAACCCGAAGCTCTGCTTCCGGAGCGGTTATCAGCACTGTTTCAGGGACAGCGACGTCAAAGAGGACGATGTATTCTCCGGCTTGTTTGACAAAAATGTGGAAACGGAAACTGTCACCGCGTTCTAGGCGGACGCTGGGTTTATCGTACTGGAGAGCAAGGGCATCATTGGCCAAGGGTAAGCCAAAGGAGTCGGCCCGGATTTCGATGACGCCCGACTCAACGAAGTGAGGAGCTGGTGGATTGTTTTCCACCGGTGCAGCGGCCAGAATCCCTGTCGTTGAGAAAGATAGGAGCAACCAGATTGCAAGGATTCGAGCCAAAAACATTCGGGTATTCACACGCATGTTACGATCTTTTGCGGCACAAGGCATCGGTCGCTTTCCCAACTCGGGTGACGAAGAAGGGGGCTGTGGCGTGCACAGCCCCCTGGTTTGATAGAGTTACGGCTTGAGCTCAGCGCGGGCTTCGTCAAGCAGCTTGTTGGCGAATTCCTCGAGCCGAGCCGAGTAGTCCTCGTACTTGTAGCGGCCATCGGCGGCGAAGTTGAACATATACCACATGTTCACATCTTTGTCTTGGCCAATGTCAATGCCGGGCTTGCCTTCCCAGCGGGCAGCGACATAACCGGGGACAATCTTGGCCAGCGATTCGAGCAGGCTGTTATCGAGGTTGCCAAGCGCCTGGCGCAGACCGGGCTTATCTCCCACAAAGGAGAGGTACAGGTCAATCGTTTCTTTATCAATGTAAACCGGCATGCGGGTTGGTACCTGACCAGCGGCTTTGGCGAGTTCAGCCTCGGCCTTATAGCCTTCGCGCGAGAAGGACATCCACTTGGCGAACTTATAGGCTTCTTCTAGGTTGGCAGTGGTCTTCGAGATGACTAGGAAGTCACCCACAATCGCCTGGTTGCCTCCTGGGATGCCCAGGAAGTCCCAGTTAAAGGTAGCATTTTGGGCAAAGGCAGGCACCATCCAACCACCATCCCAGCGGACACCAACTTCCTGGTTCATGAACAGTTCCCATGGCCCCTGGGATTTGAAGTTGGCCTTTTGCTCATCGGTCAGGCCCTGCCAGGTGTGCGCCTTCACTTCGATTTGCTTGGCAACAGCGGCCTTGAAGGCATCTGAGTTATAGTTCATGTGGACGCCGTCGAAGGAGAACCAACCGAATTTCGGATTCTGGGTGCTGGGGTACCAACCGAGGATGAATTCGAGTTCATCCAGGCCCAAGCGGCCTTTCTGGACATCGGTCAGAGCGGTGGTGGCCTTAAAGAAGTCGTCTACGGAGACGCCATAGGTCGGGGCATCCAGGTTATTCGCCTCAAAGAGATCGATGTTGACAAAGTAACCCATAACAAAGAGCGCCGAGGGCAAACCAAGCACCTTGCCGTTATAGGTGACGGCGTTGCGCAGGACAGCCGGGACTTGTTGCCAATCGGAATCGGCGCTGACGAGCGGGGTCAGGTCGGCCAACCAACCGTTCTTGACGTAGAGCGGGGTCTTATCGGCCATGAAGACATCCGGTAGCTGACCTTTGGCCGCCATCGCTGTCAGTTTATCATCCCACGAGCCCTCACCGGACATGTCCACGAACTCAATCGTGACGTGCGGATTGAGTTCCATATACTTCTTGACCAGTTGGCGCTGGAGGTTGTTCTCTTCCTCAGTGCCGACGTTCCAGTTGGCATAGCGCAAGGTGACCGGTTCCGGGGCTTTGGTCGGCTCTGGCATAGGCGGTTGCGTTGGCTCCTCGGTGGCCGGAGGTTTGGTCGGTTCAGGGGTAGGGGTGGCTTTGGGAGCGCAGGCCGAAAGCAAGGTCGCTAGGACGACCAGCAGGGCGAGCAGCGTGCTAAAGAACTTGCGAGCTTTCATTTTCTACCTCCTTTTCATGAATTGAAATCCAAAGTGAAGTGAGAGAAC
>JANWWB010000318.1 GCA_025056515.1 Anaerolineales bacterium | reverse complement strand
GTCTCCATCCGGTGCATTTGTTACCGGTGCCTTATGTCTCTCAGATGGGACCAGGCGCAGACACCAATCGCAATGACTGTGGCGCTGCCTGTGGTTTGATGGTCTTGAAAGCATACAAACCGGATATTTCGCTCACTGTGGATGCTTTCTACAGGCAGGCTAATCCAAACGGTCGGGATGAAGCCCTTTGGGTGGGACAAATTCGCCGCGTCCTAAGCGCATATGGCATCCAGACTGAATACAAAGGCGCTTTGACCGAGACAGTGGTCTTTCAGTTATTGCTTCAAAAGAAGCCAATTATTGCTCTCATTCACTATGGGACTTTGGTAGATAGACAATTGACTCAGTTCACCAATTTCCGTGGCGGGCATTTTGTTGTCATTATTGGTATGGATACACATTACATTTATGTTCACGATCCCTATTCGACTGAAAGAAGAGGGGAAGCAGCCGTTTATCCCATTTCTGTGTTCTGGCAAGCTTGGCGCGATGCCACCAGAGATTTCAATCCGGCTTTTGTAGGATTTTATCCGACTTTCGGGATAGGCGAACAGCCGGTGGAACAGGATAATTCTTTATATCGGATTCGAATAACTTGCAACGCTCAAAGGGTGCGATCGGGTCCTGGAGTCCAATATAATCCTCCTCTGCGACTTATCTATCGAGATACCGTGTTACCTGTTTATGAAGAAAAAGATGGTTGGGGACGGATTGGCCCTGGCGAGTGGGTCTATCTGGGTCCTCCCTATAACACGGTTGTCGAACCCAGGGCAAGCGCAGATAACGTTGCCAATTCTACTCAATCCTCTTCGTCCGAAGAGTCTTCCTCTTCTTCGGGGGGAGCGTCTACCGAGGCTTCATCCAATCCACCGACACAGGCCAATCTACCTCTTTACCGCATTCAAATCACCTGTAGCGCCCAGCGAGTTCGTTCAGGACCCGGACAACATTATCCGTCTCTCAAATTGGTACCCAAGAACACTATTTTGTCGGTTTATGAGGAAACAGAGAAGTGGGGACGGGTTGGCGAGGGAGAATGGGTTTACTTAGGCCCCCCCTACAATGTCAAACTCTGAACGCCCCGACAGAGCGTTGAAGTCTAAACCCATAGAGTCGTAGGCTGTGAAATCTTGATCATCTGTCCCTGATCGTTATGAAGTTATCTCTTGCTCTACAATCAAGGGTGAGTCTTCTCTTGGATGAGTTAACCCTTGCGCAGAAATATAATGCTCCTTTGATTTGCATCGGTCTCTATCCTTCAGAGAGCACCCGCAAGCAAGCTCTGAGTTTGTTAAAGCGTCGCCTTCAAAAAGTAGGCCTTCAAGTCTGTTCCATCCAGGTGGATGAACAGGAATACGACATTCCTCGTCTTCTTCAAAAGCATCCCAATCTGACCGACACAATCTTTTCGGTTTATGGTTTGAAAAGCGGCGGCAGTAAGCAAGCTATCCGACCCTATCAAGCCTTGAATGTCCATCGAGAATTTTTGGTCGAACAGAACATTCGGTGCATTGTCTGGATGACGGAAAAAACGTACCGAAGATTGCTCCGACTGGCGCCCGATTTTTGGGCTTTTCGCCATCATGTGGTCGATCTCTTGGATCTGCCGTCTCAGAGCGGATGAAATCTTCCTTAGTACTCCAATTTGCAGGATTTCGTCTTCTAGCATGAGGCCAGAGTTTTGCCATCTTCAAAGGCTCATAAGGACGCATGGTATGTCAAGTTTCCAGGCCTCTGCCACAGAGACGAGCGATGGGTTGTTTGGCCTTTTCCGCTCAAAGTCACACCGGCTATCTTGGGCAAGGTCGAACTTTGGGAACAGCTTTGACCCATAAAGTTTCCCCAACGATCGATGTCATCACAAAGCAACAGCCGTGCCTATGGTTTCTTTTCTTCAGTCAGCCCTTTTCGGATAGCATAGAGGGCTACCTGAGTTCGATTGGCCAAATGCAATTTATTTAATATATTGCTGACATATTTGGCCACCGTTCTTTCTTGAACAACCAATTTTTGCGCGATCTCTTGATTGCTAAAACCTTGAGCGATTAGCCGAAGAGTTTCCAACTCTCTTGGCGTCAAGGGTTCTGATGTTGCTTGGACTGCAGATGAGCTGCCTAATTCCTTAATGACGCGCATAGCAATCGAAGGGTGCAAAGCCGGTTCACCTTTTGCAACATCGCGTATTGCTTTGAGCAACTCATCTGGCGTAGCGTCTTTAAGGAGATAGCCATCCGCCCCTGACTTGATAGCGCCATAGACGCGTTCATTCTCTGCATAGCTGGTGAGAACCAGAACGCGCGTGGAAGGAGATTTTGCCTTGATAAGAGGAATTGTCGCCAGTCCATCCTGACGCGGCATGACTAAATCTAATAAGACGACATCCACTGTAAGCCTATCTAACAATTCCAGGACTTCTACACCGTCTTTTGCTAAACCGACCACCTCCATGTCCGGTTGAAAAGACAGAAGTGTAGCCAACCCCTCTCGTACGATGAGATGGTCCTCAGCAATGAGCAGGTGAATTTTCAGCGTTGCTCGGTTTTCATTCGAGCTAGATGCCGAGGGGGAGGGTGACGGATACACGAGTGCCTTTCTGTCCAGACGAGGAAATCCGAAACACTGCGCCAATTTGCAAGGCGCGAATTCTCATATTTTCTATGCCTTTGCCTCCTGGTCTTATGTTTTTTACAGAAAATCCGCTCCCGTTATCAATAACTTTGAGGTAAAGCTTGTTCTTGCGTCGCTCTAATTGAATCAGGATTTCGGTTGCCTGAGCGTGCTTAAGGGCGTTATTTAAACTTTCTTCCACAATGTAATATAATGCTAATTCTTGCTCTTTGGAAAGAGTAAACCGTCCTTTGTGAATAAAGCGAACTCGAATATTGGAGCGTTCCTCGACGGAAGCAAGTCTCAGACGTATTGCCTGAATTAGCCCTTCTTTTTCTAAATCAATCGGGTTGAGCTCATAGAGAAAGAGCCGCATTTCTCTCAGGGCTTGCCGCGCGCTGGCATTGATTTGAGGCAATAAATGCTTGATTTTTTCCACTGCGCCAGCTTGCAGCCCAATTTGGATTGCTTCTGTAACTGTCACCAGTCCATACAGCTGCTGTGTGATTGAGTCGTGCAAATCGCGCACTAGGCGCTGTCGTTCCATGAGTGCAATTTGCTTCTGCTTTTGTTGTTCGACCAAAATCTCAGATGCGATTTCATCCGCTGCAATTCCTAATCTCATCAGGTCGTAGGCGTCGAATCCCTGCTTACCGACACGTTCCAAGGCCATAAGGCCCAACAGTTCACCCTTTGCAATAAGAGGGAAAAAGGCCACCGAACACGACAAATTGCCTTCCTCTTCACAAAGCGACACACCGAGGGTGCTCTGAATGTCGGAGAGGATATACGGTTCTTTTGTCTCCTTCATCTCGGATAATGTTTGAGGCGAAATAATCGAGTGGAGATAAGGAAACAGATGAGCGACCTTTCCATTTTGGGCGACCAAAGTGAATTGAAATTTTTGTTTGGCGCTCTGGTCTAAGAGAGCAATGAAACCGCTTTGTAGGTTGAACGTATACGTGGTTTGATAGAGAGCCTTTTCTAAAAACTCCGAGATAGTCTGGGCGTCCTGAAGCAAATTGTGTAGAGAATGCAGATAAATCAGCATCGTCTCGCGGGCTTCCTGACGCGCTTGTCGGGTAATTCGTTGTTGGGTGACATCGCGTAAAAGTAGAAGTTTGCCTCCCAAAGTGTCCTTGAGGGGATTAACTTGAAGCTCAATGTAACGTCTTGTCCGTTCGAGGTAGAGACCTCGACTTATAGGGACAGTTTCATTCCAACCTGGGCGGGAGAGGATCTGTTCCCAAATCGGAAGAATGTGCGAAATCTTTTCCCCTTGGATTTGAGAGGCAGGAAGCCCTAAAATGTGTTCAGCAGCAGGATTGAGCTCGGTGATGACATCGTTTGCATCCAGGATCAGAATGCCATCGGGTAAGCTTCTCAGAATGATCTTTGCAGGCCGAACCGAACCTGTTCTCAGCATCGATGGATAAATGACAAGCGACCCAGCAAGAACAGAAGCACTTGCCAGGAATGTCTCTAAGGGTCGAAGCGGTACTCCCCCTATAACCGCCAGAAGCGCAATGCCTATGGCAGCAATAGTGAATAATGAGAGCATAGGCGCCGCACGGTCCTTGCTGTAGGCCCAACTTCCTTGCTCGGCTTTGAGAAGAAGCATCAGACTAGCCGAAATGAAACAAAGATTGGCAACAAGCAAGGGCAAACCAAAAATCTTATCGGCCAAATCAGTCGGATCTCCGTACACCGTTTCCCCAACCCTTAAGACTTCATATTGATTGCTCGAAAGAACCAACATGGATAAAATGAGAGCAGAATACGGTATCAACAAGACCCACTTTGTTTTTGCCCCTCCCCAGAAATGTATCAAGACAAATTCTAGATAGAAAAAAGGTAAGAGCGCAGAAGAAAGATAAGCAAGAATTTCGAGAAGCAAAGCTATGATGCTGGTGGGGGCTACAAACGAAAGAACATACAAGAGGCTACCTGCCAGTAATCCTGCCCCATAAAGAAGAAGGGTTGGGTCATTTTCCCGATTTTTTCGGGAAAGAAGTAGGACAAACGATAAAGGAAGCGCAACGACGACACTCATCATTGTGTTTTAAGCCGTGATGCAATATGACTACTCCGAGTAACCCTGGCAAAGGCCCTCTATCGTGAGAGTTAAATGAAAGGTTATGACGAGTGAGTTATTATACATCAGTTATCCTTATTCTAATCTTTACAGCAAGTTGACATTTGTGCTGGAATTCTGAACTTTGTGTTGGGGGTTGAGCGAGGGTACAACTCAAGCCTTTACACGCAAGGTGATGATTGATGTCAACTAGAAAAGACCGAATTTGTCTGGAACCTTAAGGGTGATTAGGTACAGACATAACCTTCGACAGCGCTGGTAAGAGGTTTGTTTTACGTATGTCTGAACTTCAGCGGAACCCACATTGACGATTTAACAAAGTATGATAAAATCAGCCCGCTAAAAACAGGCCGCCCCCATCGTCTAGCGGCCCAGGACGGGGCCCTCTCAAGGCCCAAACAGGGGTTCGAGTCCCCTTGGGGGCACTGAAAACGGACGACAAAAAATCCGCTCCAAAGCGGATTTTTCTTTCCTAGGCTAAGAGTTTTTTTTCAACCGATGGGCAAATTTTTGACGAAATTTCGCTAACTTTGGACTGATGACGAACTGGCAATACGGTTGGAAAGGATGACGCGCATAATAGTCGCGGTGGTACTCCTCCGCTGGATAGAATGCTTCAAACGGCACTACCTCAGTCACAATTGGTGCAGCCCAAATTCGCTCTTCTGTTAATGTGGCAATCACCTCTTCAGCGAGTTGCTTTTGCTCTGGTGAGTGATAGAAAATCGCCGAGCGATACTGGGTTCCAATGTCGTTACCTTGTCTATTAAGGGTGGTCGGATCGTGAATCGCGAAGAAAATCAAAAGCAGGTCGCGGTAGGAGATAACCTGAGGGTCGAAGCGAATCTGAACGCACTCTGCATGCCCGGTTTCCCCGGTACAAACTTGTTCATAGGTGGGATGAGGCACTGACCCCCCGGAATAGCCGGATTCGACCGATTCGACTCCTTCAATTTCATCAAAAATAGCTTCCAAACACCAAAAACAACCGCCCGCAAAGGTGGCAACTTCCCGAGAAGGATTCATAGCTTCTCCTCAAGCAGCGCAGTGTTCAGACAATTTGCGGCGCAGGTTCGCTTTTCTCGATGCGCTTAAGAACGACCTCTTCGCCTTCCACATCTACCAAAATGACATCGCCGCCGTGGAACGTTCCGGCCAGAAGCGCGTCTGAGAGGGGATCTTCTACTTTCTGCTGGATGACGCGACGCAAGGGGCGAGCGCCCATCTCTGGGGCATAGCCCTGCTCGGCGAGCAGATCAAGCGCTGCTTCCGTTGCCTGTAAGGTTAAGGCATGTTCGCTGAGGCGCTCTGTCACTTTCTGGAGTTCTAAACTGACAATTTTACGTATATCCTCACGGTTGAGAGCACGGAAGACGATGATCGCATCCAAACGGTTGATAAACTCAGGACGGAACACGCGCCGGAGCGATTCAGTTAATTTCTTGCGCATTTCCTCATACGAGAGTCGTTCTTCGGCCTGTTCATCACGCTTGAGAGGGAAGCCTAAGGTGGTTTGCTTGCGTATCTCCTCTGCACCGACATTTGTCGTCATCACAATAATTGCGTTGCGGAAATCAACCTGGCGGCCGCGAGCATCGGTCAGGTGGCCTTCCTCCATGATTTGAAGCAGCATGTTGTGAACTTCAGGGTGGGCCTTTTCAACCTCATCAAAGACCACAATTGAATAAGGGCGGCGTCGCAATGCTTCGGTTAATTGGCCGGCATCGTCGTAACCGATATAGCCGGGCGGCGCGCCAACCAGGCGGCTAGCAGTATGACGCTCCATGAACTCGGACATATCTAGTTGAATTAGCGCTTCCTCACTCCCGAACATAAAGCGCGCTAGGGCTTTGGTCAGCTCGGTCTTGCCAACACCGGTCGGACCGAGGAACATGAATGAGCCAATCGGACGACGCGGATCTTTCAAGCCGGCGCGCGCTCGCCGCACTGCACGGGCAATCGATTGAATCGCCTCGTCCTGACCGATAATCGACTTGCGCAGCTCTTCCTCCATCCGCAGCAACCGTTGACTTTCTTCTTCGGCCATCTGCATCACCGGCACGCCCGTCCACATCGAGACGACCTCGGCAATGTCGTTGGCGGTCACGACCGGGCTGGTCGCTCGTTCCCAAGCGGATTTCATGCGCCAGAGTTGTTCATTTAGGTCGGCTTCGCGCGCTTCCCACAGCCGAATATCTTCCAGTTTACCCTCTTCTTGGGCCAAGGCGCGATTGATGCGCACACGCTTCAGTTCCTTGTAAATTTCCTTGGCTGAGGTCGAAATTCCAGATTTATACATCCGAACCCGCGAGGCTGCTTCATCGATCAGGTCAATTGCCTTATCGGGCAGAAAGCGGTCAGAGACATAGCGCGCCGAAAGCCGCGCTGCTGCTTCAAGAGCCTTATCGGAAATGACAAGGTGATGATGTTCCTCGTACATACGGCGGATGCCTTTGAGAATCTCAATGGTTTCTTCTACCGTAGGTTCATCCACCAGAATCGGCTGAAAACGGCGTTCCAGGGCAGCATCGGACTCAATGTGTTTGCGATATTCGTCCAGTGTGGTTGCGCCAATGCACTGAAGTTCGCCGCGCGAGAGAGCTGGCTTGAGGATATTCGCAGCATCCACCGCCGAGCCGGCAGCACCTGCGCCGACCAACATGTGGAATTCATCAATAAAGAGAATCGCTTTGGTTTGCTTGAGTTCATCGATCACGCGCTTCAAACGCTCTTCAAACTGGCCGCGATACATTGTCCCTGCTATCAGCGCGCCGACATCGAGTTTAAGGACGCGCTTGTTGAGCAAAGGGATCGGAACATCGCCCTCGACGATGCGTTGAGCCAGTCCCTCTACGATGGCTGTCTTACCCACGCCTGGTTCGCCAATCAACGCCGGATTGTTCTTTGTGCGGCGTGCGAGGATTTGGATGACGCGCTCGATTTCCATCTGACGACCGATGACCGGGTCAAGTTTACCCTCCTCGGCCAGAGCCGTCAGGTCGGTGGCAAGCTGGTCCACCAAAGGAGTCTTCGGCTCGGCCTTGCCCGCTCTTGCAGCTTCGGGAACGGGCGTCGGTGGTGGAGCGGCGTTTTCTTGAAGCACACGGCGCACCTGACGGCGAATCTGCTCATCGGTCACCCCCAGACGTCGCAACACCTCAGCTCCTAGGCCACCACTCTGCATGACCGCCAGAAGTAAGTGTTCGGTGCCAACGTAGTGATGCCCCATTCGCTGCGCCTCTTCCAGTGCCGTTTGCAACATGCGCTGGGTTTCTGGCGCAAGGTCGACCGGTCCACCGGCGAAGTTACCTATTCCTCCCAAACGGGCAATCATTTCCCTAGCTCGATTCGTTTCCAGACCCAGCTCGCGTAAAACGCGTCCGGCGACACCACCATCTTCTTCCAATAATGCCAACAAAATATGTTCCGTCCCAATTAACGCCTGACGGGCACGCTCTGCCTCTTGATGTGCCAAGGAGAGGACACGACGCGCTCGTTGCGTAAATTTTTCCATGCTGGTCATACACCATCTCCTGTGAGCGAAAACACCATCTCCTGTGAGCGAAAACCGCTATAATCAGACGACGAATATCTATCTTGATTTTACCAAAAAGCCCTAGGGCTTTTGTATGAAGATGATTAGAATTTGTGCTGCATCATCGTTTTGAGAAGACAAGAGCATGATATAATTTCGGATAGGAGCTGTCTAAAATGTTTGCTTTTGAAGGACTTGATCGCCGCCAAGAAGAAGAACGCCTCCTACGCGAAGGACGCCTGCCTCCGGGGCAGGCATTGACGGTGAAATTCCCCGTGTTGCATTACGGCCCAGTTCCACGCTTTGATCCAACAACCTGGAGCTTTTCAGTATGGGGGGAAGTGGAAGAGGAAAGAACCTGGACATGGGAGGAATTCACTCAGCTCCCGCGTTCAACTGTCAAAATGGACATCCACTGTGTCACGCGCTGGAGCAAGGCGGATACAGTTTGGGAAGGTGTTTCGGTGCGAACCTTGGTAGAACAGGGTTTGATCCGCCTTAAACCAACCGCGGCATATGTGATGCAACATGCTGAATACGGCTATACGACCAATCTCCCTTTGGAAGTCGTCCTGCAAGAAAACTTCCTTTTGGCGACCCACTTCAACGGTGAACCCCTCACACCTGAACATGGATATCCGTTGCGCGGTGTTATAGGCGCTATTCCAGGAAGAACGGATCTGAAGACAGTATATCTCTGGAAGGGGGCAAAATGGTTGCGAGGCTTGGAATTCATGGCGCAGGATCGCCCTGGCTTCTGGGAGCAAGCCGGATATAGCAATAGCGCCGATGTGTGGAAAGAGGAGCGCTATGCATAAGAATCCACCCGCCAAAGGGAGAAAAGAGAACAGCAACCTCGTTCTCGGATCTGGCAGATACAGCCGGGCGCATTCCAAGTGCCCGGCAATTTGTTTATGATCACGTCCTATTCTCTCAAAAGATCTCTCGTCCGTTCAATGTCGGCGTGAATTTGAGCTAGAAGTGCTTCAACCGTTGGAAATTTTTTCTCCTCCCGTAAGCGTTCAACCAGCTCAACGGTGACTTGTTGTCCATATAAACTCTGCTGGAAATCCAGTAGATGCGTTTCAACTCGCACGGCCCAAGAAGAAGTAAATGTTGGGCGAACACCTACGTTTGTCACAGCCCGATAGCGTTTTCCCTCAACCCAAGCCCAGCATGCATAAACACCGTGCGCGGGCAGGAGTTTTTCAGGTGAAATCTCCAAATTGGCTGTGGGAATATTAATTTTACGCCCTAGGCCGTCTCCGTGAACAACAACACCGGAGAGGGAGTACCGGCGGCCTAGACCTGCAGCCGCGCGCCGAATCTCGCCGCGTAGAATGTGTTCACGCAAGCGGCTAGAGGAGACAATTTCGCCATCAAGCCAAACCGGTTCAATCTGCTCAACTCGATAACCGAGTTTTTTACCAATCTCGCTTAGACGCGTCACCGTGCCTTCTCGACCCCGC
>JANWWB010000271.1 GCA_025056515.1 Anaerolineales bacterium | reverse complement strand
ACAGCAGACTTTCAAACCACCACAGGTCTCCGTCGAATACTTGAGAATGAGGGTAACAAGGATGACATTATGGCTTTCATTGAAGAGCGCAGACTTCCTGTAGATGAGATAGAGGCATCAGCGCTAGCTGACGAAATCCTTGTCAATCCTCCTGAGGTCGGTTATCTTACCGTCTCGAATGCCCTTCAATGGAGACTTCAATATGGTCGCGTAATCGAGAAGGCTGGTTCGATTCCGGGAGTTGAAAGGTTACGATAGCGATGAGGGATCAAAAACAGCGCAAAGTCGAATTCGGGGATTTTCAAACGCCCATAAACCTAGCCAAGGAAGTTTGTTCCCTCGTTGCGCGGATTGGATTTCACCCTGCTTCGATTCTTGAACCGACATGCGGGACGGGTGCATTTCTGAAAGCATCTTTAGAAACATTCCCAGCAACATCGCGTGTTCTTGGCTTTGAGATCAATCCGCAATACGTGGCGCAGGCGCGGCAAGTTGTCACAGATCTATTCCCTCATGCGCCCGTCGAAGTTAATCAATCTGATTTCTTCCTTACGAATTGGGCCGAGATCGTCGAAGCACTGCCGGAGCCCATTCTTGTTATAGGCAATCCACCTTGGGTAACGAATGCAGAATTGAGCACTCTAGGCAGTAAGAATGTCCCGATGAAAGCAAACCTCGACAGTCTCCGCGGTATTGATGCGCTCACGGGTAAGAGTAATTTCGATATTTCAGAGTGGATGCTTAGAAAGAACATCGAATGGCTCGATGGTAAAAACGGCTTGCTGGCGGTGCTTTGCAAGACAACGGTAGCACGTAAAGTTCTTTTGTATGCTTGGCAAAACGGGCTACGGGTTGGGTCAGCATCCCTTTATGCCCTAGATGCGCAAGAATACTTCGGCGCTTCGGTCGATGCCTGCCTCTTGTTGGTTCAAACCAGTCCAATTGGCAATAGCAAGGAATGCCGGGTGTTTCATTCTCTTCACGCACAAAAGCCTGATAGCATATTTGGTTTGCAGGATGGTGCGCTTGTGGCTGACATCAAGTTGTATCAGAAGTGGAAGGACCTCGCAGGGAATGGTTTCAGAGGTTGGCGGTCGGGAATAAAGCACGATTGCGCCAAGGTCTTTGAACTGTGTGTTGAGCATGGAAAGCTTGTTAACGGGCTGGGAGAATTCGTTGAACTTGAACCTGAAGTGCTGTTTCCTTTGCTAAAAAGTTCCGATCTCGCGGCGCGCAGGAATCCCCAGCGGTGGATGGTTGTTCCACAGCGGACGATGAGCGACGACCCAATCCGTCTTAGGGTGTACGCTCCCAAGACGTGGGATTACCTGACTGTGCATGCGCATCTTTTGGACAAACGGAAGAGTTCAATATACAAGAACCGTCCGCGCTTCTCAGTCTTTGGGGTCGGACCATATTCTTTTGCCGCTTGGAAGGTTGCTATCTCGGGCTTGTATAAGAAGCTCGAGTTTGTTCGAGTACCGCCTTTTCGGGGACGCCCAGTGGTTCTCGATGATACCTGTTATTTTTTCCCATGTCAGTCTGAAGAAGAATGCACCCTCTTGTACGAACTGGCTATGTCCGAGCCTGCCAGAGAGTTTTGGTCATCCCTAATTTTCTGGGACGCAAAGCGGCCAATTACGGCGCAACTTCTTAATTCTCTCGATCTAATGGCTCTTGCTCGGCTTTTAGGGAGAGAATGTGATATCGCACGAACGCTTGCGGAACGGCAACTTGTAGAATACACGGAGGGAGCTCACCAAAGGCTCCTTTTCAGGGAAGCATCTGCTGGTTATGGGGGTGCGCCAATTGCAAACGAATAGGATTTGTCAGCGCCCTGACAAGCGTTTCCAGACTAGAGCGCTCCGCTTTGTTCATTGCTGCGGCATGAAACGCTAGCCGTTAGACGGCGGCAACAAGCGACAGAATAGCGAAATCCAGTTAGGGAGACAGGAGTTAAATGACAGAGAAATCGCCCTTAAGAGGAGAATCAGCAAGAACGTATCTAATGCACACTATCCGACGAGTAATTGGAAAATAATTTGCGGGCACATAGAGTCTTTGGGCTGACCCACCTCGTGCAGTATTACTACGGCGCTACCTAGTCGCTTTCGCGCAAAACCTTGTTCAATTGGCGCGAGGAGGTAGGGGCGTGGCATGCCGTGCCCCTACAAATTGATTTCGAGACCCTCGTCAAAACCTTCGTGGCACCCGAGCGCGTGCTGCGGGTGCTGCGCGATTTCATCCTCTTTACGCGCAAGGATGAAGACCTGCAAAAGGTGATCCTGCGCCCGCACCAGATGCGCGCGGTGGAGCGGGCGCTGCACCGTTGCGCTGACCCGAAGAAGCGGCGCGGGCTCATCTGGCACACGCAGGGCTCCGGCAAAACCTACACGATGATCACCATCGCCAAGCGCCTCATCGAGGAGCCGATTTTCCAGAACCCCACCGTGCTGATGCTGGTGGACCGCAACGAACTGGAGGTGCAACTATTCGGGAATCTGGCGGCGACCCTGGGCATCGGGCAGGTGACAGTGGCGCAAAGCAAATTGCATTTGCGGCAGTTGCTGGCGGAAGACACGCGCGGGTTAATCGTGACGATGATTCACAAGTTCGATGAAATCCCGGCGAACATCAACACGCGCCGCAACATTTTTGTGCTGGTGGACGAAGCGCACCGCACTACCGGCGGCGATTTGGGCAACTACCTCATGGGTGCCCTCCCCAACGCCACCTATTTGGGTTTCACCGGCACGCCCATTGACAAGACAGCCTACGGCAAAGGCACCTTCAAAGTCTTCGGCACCGACGACCCGCAAGGGTACCTGGACAAATACTCCATCGCCGAGTCCATCGAGGACG
>JANWWB010000297.1 GCA_025056515.1 Anaerolineales bacterium | reverse complement strand
GTCTCCATCGCCACAAAGGCACGCATGCGCGCCGAATCGAGAATACCCGCCTGACCGATGACGCGTTGGCGCGGCAATCGGCCAACCTTCATCGTCAAGTAGGCCATGGTATCAAGCGGATTGGTCAAAACCACATAAATTGCATCCGGTGAGAGCGGCAGTGTGTTCTCAACGGCTGTTTTGACAATCCCGGCATTGGTGGTCAACAGGTCCTCGCGGCTCATGCCGGGCTTGCGAGGCGCACCGGCGGTAATCACGATGATGTCCGAACCGGCCGTTGCGGCGTAGTCATTGCTCCCCACGATTTCCACATCTTTGCCGATAATCGGCATGGCTTCGTAGAGATCGAGCGCCTTTCCCTGAGGCATCCCCTCAACGATGTCCACCAAAACTAGGTCGGCCAATTCGCGTTCCGCCAGCCAATGAGCAGTTGTAGAGCCGGTCATGCCAGCTCCGATGATAGATACTTTCGCTGTCATCCTACCTCCTTAGAAGTTTCACTGTCAGGGGAATTATACACCCCCCTTTGCTTTCAAAAAATAAGAGCAGGAAAGCAACTGCCTCCTGCTCTGCTTGGCTCATTTGCTTAGCTCGGCCAGAAAACGGGTTGCCTCCATGGCAGCAGCGGCGCCCATGCCGGCTGAGGTGATCACCTGCCTGAAATGCGGATCCGCCGCCTCGCCGGCCGCAAACACGCCCGGGATGCTGGTGTGCATCCGGGAATCTACCTTGATATACCCGTTTTCCATCTCCAGTTGACCGACAAACATGTGCGTGTTCGGTGTGTGACCGATAAAGATGAACACGCCATCGGTCGGGAAGACCGTCTCTTCGCCGGTCTGAACGTTCTTCAAGCGGACGGCCTCCACCGCCTCCTTGCCCAAAATTTCTGTGACGATCGTGTTCCAGATGAACCTGATCTTCGGGTGTGCAAACGCTCGTTTCTGCAAAATCGCCCCGGCGCGCAAGGTCTCGCGACGGTGAACAATGGTGACCGAGGTGGCATAACGCGTGAGAAACAAGCCTTCCTCAAGCGCCGAATCGCCGCCACCGACCACCACCACTTGCTTATCCTTGAAAAACCAGCCATCGCAGGTGGCACAATAGGAGACGCCCCTACCGGTCAGCTCCGCCTCGCCGGGGACCTTGAGATGATTCGGGCTAGCACCGGTAGCGATGATGAGCGTTTCGGCGCGATATTCGCCGTTGTCGGTCTGGACGCGAAACGGGCGCTGTGCAAGGTCAACGCTGTGCGCCGTATCGAATTCTACCGTCGCGCCGAAGCGTTCGGCCTGGCGCTGGAAGAGGTCGCCCAATTCGGCGCCTCCTACGCCGTCGGGGAAGCCGGGATAATTCTCAATCGTATGGGTGAGCGCCGCCTGGCCACCGAGCTGTGTGCCGGTCAGGACGACCGGCTGGAGTTCAGCGCGCGCCGCATAAAGCGCTGCAGCCAGCCCAGCCGGCCCAGCGCCCAGAATCAAGACCTTTACATGACGGGGAGCCTCTCCCCCTGTAGAAACGGACGAAAGATGCAACATACTCTCCTCACCATTGCAGGGATGAAGTTACCATCTATCAGATGCAACGCCCGAAGAAAAGTTACACGCCACAGTCAAGCGGCCCGACGCACTGGTCCTATCCCGGCGGCGCGGGTGCGGCCGCAACAGCCAACCCCTGGGCTTTACCACAACGCCGAGCGGGATAGCCCTCTCGGGCCAGACTCGCTACAAAGCGCCTGCCCTGGCAGCGAAAAGCCAGAGAGAAGACTCAGCGCCTGGGTTTCAGATAACGCACGCCGTCAAAGACCCAAGCACACCACTTGCCCGGCTCGAATTCGACCCACACGCTGCGCGAGAAGAGTTTTTTGGCCGAGATGACCGTCCCCCGACTCAATCTCTCCAGGATTGAATATTCGATTCCCGGGCCGTTGCGCACGTTGAGAAGCTCGGTATCCACCTCAAATTCGAGGAGCGGAATTTCGACCATGCCCGGCGCCGCAGCGCCAGAAGACGGTTTAGGTTGCGGCGAGGCTTTAAGGTACGGCATCGGGTCAACGTAATCCTTGTTGGCGGCGTCCTTGCCGGGAATTTTCAGGCCGAAATGCAAATGCGGCCCGGTGCTGGCGCCGGTGTTATCGCTGGTTCCGATCACCGTCCCGGCCTTCACCTTTTGCCCTGGCGTGACCGAGGTGGTGGCCAGATGGGCGTAGTAGGTATAAAAGGTCACGTCCCCATCTTGGTGGGCAAGTTTAACGTAATTCCCATAGCCGCCGTGTTCGAAGGCTACTGCGGCCACCACGCCATCCGCCGCTGCCTTGACCGGCGTGCCGTTTGGGACGCCGTAATCCAAGCCGTTATGCCCGGCAAGCCCCCATTTTTTGTAATAGTCAGGGTTTTCGCCGAACAACTGGGTGAGAGGACCGACCACCGGAGGGATGAGTTCAATTGCCATAGTCTACTCCTTTCTAGACCGATTGTATCAGGTTTTTCTTGCTCCCCAAATGGTGTTAACCTTGGCTTCAAATGACCCATAGCAATTCTGATCGCCTCAGCCGGTCCAAGGCGTCTGCTTCCGGCGGCTCATTCCTCGCAGGCGGCGATAAGACGCTCAACCCACTTAAACAACAGAAAATCTCCTACTTTTTTGAACTCCTCCAGAGCATCTTGGAGTAAATCCCGAGCAGCCTTCCTCTTGCCAGCCTCTAAATGGGCCATTGCTTTTTTGACATGCTCTATTCCGTTTCTGAAATGTACAATCTGCAAAAGAGGTTGTTTTTCCGTAAGATTATCAAAAATGCTCTCGGCCTTGGCGCAATAGATTTCCATCTCATCCCACCGTTCAATCGTTGCCAGCGCGACGGCGATGCCCAAATAATCTTCCCCTAGGCTGCCAGCATCTTGCGTTTGCCGGCGCAATTCGATGACTATTTCAAGGTCAGACTCTAAGGTTTCGACGGTCTTCTTCTCGACGATATTCAAGCGCGCTGTTGAGGTCAGTGCATTTGCCTGTCCAACTTTATCGCCAATTTGCCGGAAGATGGATATCGATTGCTCGTAGTTCTTTCTGGCTTCCGAAAATTCGTCATAATAAAGAGTAATGTCGCCCAAAGCACGTAACGTATAAGCCTCGCCAAGGCGATCGTCGATTGCCTTGCACAGCCTAAGAGAAGTGATATAACTTTCCTCGGCCAGTTTTATCTGACGCTCAGCCAGTTGGACATGCCCCATGCGTCGCAATGTTGTCGCTTCGCCCAACCGGTCGCCCACGGCGCGGTAGAGCGTCAGCGCCTGCTGGTAACTGGCCAGCGCCGCATCCCGCTCATCGCGAAACTGCTGCACGTCCCCCATCGCCTGAAGCACGTTCGCTCTTGCTTGTTCTTCAGAAATACCCAGAGCAAGCGCTTTTTCTGCCATCTGCCCCCAGACATCATATAAATTCAACACGAGTAACCAGTTGCGGGCTGCATGGACCAGTTCGGCCAGTCGGCTGCCGTTTTTCTGCCGGCTGGCCCATTCCATGGCGCGGCGCAGGTTCTCGATTTCAAGCGCCACTTCGGGCGCCGTGCTGGGGTCGTCTTTGTAATGGTCGGTGAATAGTTTTTCCACCCAGTCCGCCAAACGCCGGTTTGCTTCTTCTGCCCCGCCCTCAATTTCCATCTTCCTGGCGGCGTACTCATCGAGCAAATCGTGCAGGCGGTAGCGTTCCTGTTCACCCGGCACCACCTTGACCAGCGAGAGGTTGATGAAGCGCGAGAGCGTCCGGCGGGCTTCGGCCAGGTCTTCGTCGTGGTCGGGGTCCAGCCCCCAGAGGAAGGCCGCCGCTTGGGGGGCGAAGCCGCTTGGGTGGAAGGCGCCCAGGGCGCGGAAGCGGGCGCGGTCGCGCTCGCTCAGGTCGAGGTAACTCAGGTCGAAGACCCGCTCCATGTCCCAGCGGGCGTCGCCGTCCATCTTGAGTTCGGCGAAGCGCCCGGCGGCCAGTTCGAAATAGCGGGCAATCGGGCGATTCAGCCCCTGCAGTTGACGGATGCGGCGGGCGGCGATCTCCAGCGCCAGCGGGTTGTAACCGCAGCGGGCGGCCAGCCGCTCGGCGGCCTCCCGCTCCGCCGCCACGGCCTCCGGCCCGAGGATGGCCTCCAGCAGTTGCTGGGCCTGTTCCGGCGTCATCCGGTCGAGTGCGAAGGTGCGCTGCACGCCGGGGATTTGCTGGACCCGGCTGGTGAGCAGGGCGGCGCAGGGCTTGGCAGGCAGGAAGTCGCCCAGCCCGGCCAGCGCCTTCTGGCGCACATCGTCCAGGATGAGCAGGTAGCGGCAGCCTCTCAGGCGGGCGTGCAGTTCGTTCTTCTGCGCCTCGTAGGGCGTCCCCGGCGGCAGTTGCACGCCCAGTCGGACGAGCAGGGCGGCCACCACCTGCTCCGGCGTCTGCTCGCCCACCTCCAGCCACAGCACGCCCTCGAATTCGCCCTTCAGGTCTTCGGCGGCGCGCTTGGCCAGTTCGGTCTTGCCCAGTCCGCCCGGGGCGTGCAGGCCCACAATGGCCCCCGCGCCGTTGCCCCGCCGCAGGAAGGCGCGCACCTCGTCCTCGATGGGGCCGCGGTGGATGTAGGTCTCGGTCTTGAAAGGCGGGATGAAGCCGATGGTGTCGTGGAGTTCAGGGGACTCTTTGGGAAGGTGAATGTGCGTTCCACCCTCGTAATAATCTCCCTCAGCACGGATGGCGCGGCTGTTTGGGCCGGTCACTACCTGGCCTTTGTCCATCACCACCGTCCGCGAGCCGCCTTCCTGCGGCTTGTCCGTTTTGGGCTTCAACAGGGAAATCCACCCCGCCAGGCTCGACCCAAGCCCGGCCAGCGTGGTCAGCCAATCCCGGATGGTTTCGCCGAGCGACGGCGGTTCGTCCATCGTGAGCGTATCGGCCCAAAACATCGCCGCGCCGATGAGCAGCGCCAGGCCAAGCAGGATGAAGAAAATCGCCCAGACCTTTTTCATGGCAACCCCTTGTAGCGAAAAAACGCCGGACAAAGCTAACAACTAACATTGTAGAGGATCATTTCACGTTCTGCAATCCCCTGTAACAAGGCTTTCTTCAAGTCGATATTCCCCGTTCTGTGTCATTGAGAGACCGGCGTTCCGACCGAAAGGGAGGCCGGTCGAAGCAATCTCCCGGCACGATTGGGGGGATTGCTCTGCCCCCTTCGGCTCCGCTCAGGGGGGCTCGCAATGACATGCTAGACAAAAACTTATAAGAAAGTCCCGCTTCGCGTGATAGAATCTCCACCACTGGTGTCTTTGCGAGCCTCCGCAGGGGGGCGAAGCAATCCCATCGAAGCAAAAGCAAGCCCATGCCGTGAGATCGCCGCGCCCGCTTCGCTCGCGAGGACACTTCTCTACTTTGTTTCGACCGACCACTGATCACTGAACACCGATCACTGACTATGAGCCTCCTCCACGACCTCTCCCTCCCCGCCCTCACCGCCCTCCTGCAAGACTGGGGCGAACCGGCTTATCGCGCCCGTCAAATCTGGGAGGGCCTCTATCACCATTTTTACACCTCGGCGGATGAATTCACAAGCCTGCCCAAATCCCTGCGCCTCCGCCTATCCGAGACCTTCAACTTCGCTCCACTTACCCCTGTTACGCAAATGACCTCGCGAGATGGTCAAACGGTCAAGACCCTGTTTCGCCTCCCCGATGGCCTGCACATCGAAGCCGTCCTGATGAAATATGACCGCCGCCGCACGCTGTGCATCTCCACCCAGGCCGGCTGCGCCATGGGCTGCGTCTTCTGCGCCACCGGGCAGATGGGCTTCAAGCGTCATCTCTCCGGCGGCGAGATCGTCGCCCAGGTGATGTACTACGCCCGCCTGCTGCACGAACAAGGCGAGCGCGTCACCAACATTGTCGTGATGGGCATGGGCGAACCCTTCCACAACTACGACAACACCATGGCGGCGATCGACCGGCTGAACGACCCGCAGGGCTACAACTTCGGGGCGCGGCGCATCACCATCTCGACCGTCGGCCTGGTCCCGGCCATCCGGCGTTTCACCGCCGAGAAGCGGCAGGTGAACCTGGCCATCTCGCTCCATGCCGCCGAGGACAGCCTGCGCGCCTCCCTGCTGCCGGTTGCCAAGGCCTATCCGCTCGATGAACTGCTCGCCGCCTGCCGCGATTACGTCGCAACCACAGGTCGGCGCATGACTTTCGAGTGGGCGCTCATCGAGGGCATCAACGATACACCGGAACAGGCGCGCCTACTGGCCTCCAAGGTCAAG
>JANWWB010000165.1 GCA_025056515.1 Anaerolineales bacterium | reverse complement strand
GACCGGCATCGAAATCCACCCAGGCGCTATCATTGGACCAGGACTGTTCATCGACCACGGTATGGGAGTCGTGATTGGTGAGACGGCCGAAATCGGGCGCGATGTGACCATCTATCACGGCGTCACCCTTGGAGGCGTTAGCCTCGAAAAGGGTAAACGTCATCCCACGATCGGAGATCGGGTTGTGATCGGAGCCGGAGCGAAAGTCTTGGGCGCGATCACCGTTGGTGACGATAGCCGTATCGGGGCAAATGCAGTGGTCGTCAAGTCGGTACCGCCTAACTCGGTGGTGGTTGGCGTGCCGGGCCAAATCGTACAACGCTCGAAGCCGCATCGACCGACAGATGCTCCTGACCTCAACCACGCAGCCCTCCCCGATGTGGTCGGCGTAGCGCTGCGGGAATTGTTGGCAAGGGTGGACGCCCTGGAAGAGAAATTCAACGGTCATGACCATGCTCACCACCTTCATCCACCTAAAGGCGATGCCTGGGACGGACAAGATTTTTCAATTTAGGAAGAGGCAGCTGTCTGTCCTTGCACGCTGACCAACAAGCAAAGTGCTTCACCAGCAAAGACAAACAGAGGCCAACAAAGCCATCTCTCCCGTTGTCTGGAGGTCATCGCCCTGGCATCGACCAAGGTTTCGCAGCGCTTTGGGATGAGAGAAGGATTTAGGATATATCGAGCCTCCTCACCCCCGCTTCCTTTTCCTACGGGGGAGAAAAAATCGGCGGAGTTTTGCTGTTTTAGGCAGCAAAATCGCCGATTGACGGCTATTTTCCTCTCCCTCCGGCAGAGGACCAGAGGGGTATAATTCCTATCGACCTGACAATTTTCAGAAACTACTCCTCGTTACCGCGGCCAGCGGATACCCCCTCGACTGAGAGCTGAGAAGCTGTCCAAAGGTGGTTCATGACCCAAATCAGCGCGCTCTAGCAAGCTTACAAGCCATGAGCCAAAGACTTCAGTCCCCCGGCGGGTGTGGTCACGAAAAGTGTCAGGTATCTAGGCAAAAACTACTTTGTCCGCCTTTTGCCACTCCTTGTGTGGTCTCTGGGCACGTTGAAGCAGCGTTTGTTTCTTCATCAGCACCGGCTCATGGATGTGAAGCGTTTTTCCCTTCTCTGCTTGCTCACTTTGGCTTTGGCTGCTTGTCGGTCTTCGGTCGTTTCCGAGGGTATGACCTCCTTTACCCCGACCGCAGATTCGCCTTTGGTCGTCCAAGAATATCCTCTCAAATCCGGTCCTCCGGTCGAGACCACTGTGATGGAATTGGCAGAGGGGACAAGCATCGATCGCAATCAGCGCTTGGCAGGGCATGCTTCGCTGGGACAAGGGTCTTGGGGGTGTCAAGGAATTGTCAATGATTTGCGGGCGCGCTGCGCTCGGATGGGTGAGGATGTCTTGGTAGCGACGCCGACCTTGGTTGAACCCGATCTGTGGTTTGCCATTCTTACCCGCAACGGCGAGGAAATCTATCGCGTTCGCATCGGGCAACCGGCCCTTTGGTCGGAGGTTCGCGCTCTCTGGGTATGGGACAATCACTGGGCGCTAGAGACTATCCTGCACGATTGGCAAGCCGAAGATGGGCATTGGACTTTTCTACGTGGTCAGATTAGCCTGGATGGTAAGTTGATGAACGAAATATATAACTACGACGAAGCTTTTGACTTCTCTTTGGTCGGTGGCAAACCGTTTTTCTTCTGGCAAAAGGGCGACCAAGTGGGTATTTGGTATGATGGCCAGGAAATTCTCCTTGGGTACGAAGAGGTGCCGCATTATTTCTGTTGCAGCGCCGGTACGAAGAATCCCGCTGCAACAATGGACTTGGTCACTTTTTTCGGTCGCCGCGGTGAGCAATGGTATTATGTAGAGGTCAGCCTTCCTATGCCTTGAGCAGGCGCTCAAGGCGGTGAAAAAACGGGCGGCGCATCGAGTGATGCGCCGCCTTTGGCTTATGATTTTCCGAACTTTTGCTTAAGAATGTCTTCCAAGGTGGGACGGCCGATTTCCTGCAACTCGTAGCGCACGCGTTGATAGGGCTTGTCAATCTTGATGACGCGCGTCAGGTCAATTGGCGTACCGATGATCACCATATCCACATCGGCTCTGTTGATGGTGGCCTCTAGGTCTTTCATCTGTTTGCGGCCATAGCCCATAGCAGGCAGGATGGGGCCGGTCTTGGGATACTTCTTGTAGGTCTCGGCAATCGATTTGACAGCAAACGGGCGCGGGTCAACGATCTCTTTGGCTCCAAAACGCTGGGCGGCTACATATCCTGCACCATAGGCCATCTCACCGTGGGTCAGAGTCGGACCGTCTTCGATAACCAGAACGCGCTTGCCCTGAATGGCGGAGGGATTCTCCACAAAGAGCGGCGAGGCTGCTTCGATGATGGTGGCAGTCGGATTGAGAGCGCGCAGGTTTTCCCGCACGCGAATCACCGCCTGTGGCTCGGCGGTATCTACCTTGTTGATGATGATGACATCGGCATCGCGGGCGTTGGTCTCGCCGGGATGATAAGAGGATTCATGGCCGGGGCGATGTGGATCGGCAACAACAATCTTCAGGTCTGAGACGTAGAACGGGAAGTCGTTGTTGCCGCCGTCCCACAGGATGA
>JANWWB010000116.1 GCA_025056515.1 Anaerolineales bacterium | reverse complement strand
ATTATCGAAAAGCTTCCAGAGTGGATCGTTGGCAAACTTTTCAGCAAGATTGGCCGAGAGTCGTCTCCTTCATCTCCTTCCTACACAGTGGGGCCATACTCCCCCCAATGTGGCGATAGGGGAATAGATCTGGGACAAGAGCGGCTTTTGATATCCAATGCCTTCGGTAGCTATTTCGCAGGGTTGTTGGAGCGCAAGCAGAGTTATGTTAACCTAAAGGGGCAAATCGAATGTCAACCTATAAAAGGTGTAGAGAAATGGGAGCCTATTCAGCGCATCTTCTGGGCATTACAGCAACCGAGGGGTCCACGCTTGCTCATCATCGCAGCAGATGGAGGTATGGGTAAAAGCACTTTGGCAGCTAAAGTTATTCGCTGTCTTTTCGAAGAGCAAGCAATAGACATGATTCTTGGTGATAGTGCCAAAGTTCAACGTATAGACCATGCTACAGGAAAAATCATACCAATAAAGCCCGGTTTTTATGATGTAGATTCGTTTTACGCAAATTTGTGCAGACAATTGGGTCTCCCTAAGATAGTCGACAACAGACAGTCCTTTATTGCTATCAAGGACCGTCTTTTTGGAAGAAGGGCGGTAATTGTGGTGGATAACCTAGAGACGGTGCAAAAGAGCGATGAACTACTTCAATCGCTGCAAGATCTTACGACAAGAGACATCCGGGTGGTAGTAACAACACGGAGTGTGAAAGGCTTAGAAGGTCTGACTGCTGATATTTTAGTGGTGCATTTGCTGCCTATTAGGGAAGTGGAAGTTGCACACACTTTCTTAGAATGGCACATCCAGCAGTATCAAGACGAAAACCCGCGTTTGCAGACGTTGATAAACGATCTCGGGGACAGAAAGCGAATCCTTTGGTTGATTGAATGCACTGGTGGAGTGCCGCTGCTAATCCAGTTGGTCTTCAGTGATGTCGCAAGATTCTCTTGGGAATATTTGGAAAAACTTCCTCGCCTTTTTGGGAATAATCTGTTATCTTTCCTCTATCAAGCTAGGTGGAATGAAATCAACTCCCTTGGTGTGGAAGGACAGATGGCGCGCGAAATCCTACTTTGGATTGCTAAAGAGCAATATAGGAGCAGAAGAGTTACCTTCCAACGCCTTAACCAGTGGGCAGAAACGCAAAGGAAAACAGATTTACTAACTAACTCGCTAAGTTTACTCTATGAACGATTCCTCATAGTTAATCATGATCCAAAGCACGGTGACTTTGCCCTTCTTCCGAGTTTGTTGGAATTCATAGATCAGAATGCACAATCGTGAGGTTGCAAAATGGAAACATTTTCCCCAGTTAACTGGGAAGAACTTAAGCTTTTGGCAGATAAACTGGCACGACCAGGAGAGGGGCCTGGGCAGACTATCGAGAGCGAATGGCAAATAATAGAGCAATCGCTCAGCGCTCTCGTTGCTATTCAAGACTGGAAGGGGATAATCCGCCTACGTGAGATGTTCTCCTTCCTTATTATTGGTGATACAACCGGAGGGTTGCTGGTCTTGCAGCGCCTTAATGAAGCGGCTATACAATCGGCTAAACAAATGAATGAGATTGCATTAACTGCCCGCTTTTTGCACGACGAAGGGCACAATTTACACCGCCAGGGTTACCATAAGCGTGCTATTGAAGCCTTTGAGCAATCTGCAAACCTTTACCAGCAGATAAGAGAAGAGTTTCGTGCATTGGAAAGCATCTATATGACTGCTTTGTGCTATCGAGCTTTAGGGAAAAGAAAGACGTCTAAACAGATTTTGTCTCAGGTATTGGAGCGTATAGATGAGAATGACCCTTGGCGAACAAATCCCCTTCACGTGATGGCTTGGCTGGAACAGGATGAATGGAGATTATTAGAGTCTGAAAGATTGTTGCGGGAGATTCTGGCTATCCACGAGAAACACTCAGATTTTTTCAGTGGTCAGAGGGCGGTAGCCCTCTCCGATTTGGGGGAAATTCTGGGCTTACAAGGACGCATTCAAGAGGCTCTAGAAGCATTTCGTCAGAGTCTTGCTATCACGGCCAGATCTTCTGGCTTAGCTAATCGCAACGAAGCACGTACAAAACTAAAGATGGCGGAGTTGCTCGCCCGATGTGGCGATTACGGTTTTTCCCTTCGTTTGCTAGATGAGGCAGACAATTCAATTCGAGGCTATGGACACTACTATGATCTGATGTGGCAAATTGAATTGGCCCGAGCTTTTGTTTACTGGCGTCAGCGTAATTTTGAAGGGGTTATTAGAAAGTTGCGTCGAGTACTGTGGTATCGCCGCTACTTGAGACTCTCCAACTCATCTTTGGCAAAACGGCTCGCAGAGCGTTTACGCAAGGGGGTTAGCCTGCCGCGATAAGTCAGGAATGCGGCTTAATAACCATTGTTGCTAGTTATATAACAAGCGTAGCAACGGACTGTTCTGTTGGCGTAATGTCCAGAAGACAATTGATCAGAGTGGCAAGATAGCCGAGCCGTGCATCGATGGAACTTGCCTTCTGATGATCGGTTTTTCTTGGAGTTGAGAGTATGATTGGAAACTATTCTCTCGGATAGAGACGATTAAGGAACATTGTCACCGAACCAAGAGAGATAAACGCCACACTCGATTCTGGATCACGATGATACGCGCGACTCGTCAGTCGATTGCGTCCAGCGTTTCGACAGGCTCAACGCACCACCCAGGCAATCGAGCGTTCTACCACGTTTCGGCAGGCTCAACGCACCGCCCAACGCTTCGGAATGACCGCACATCCCCTGTGTCCAAGCGGCTTCTCAATGACATTGAGCCGTATGGAGGTATGCTGCGCGAACCACCGATCAAACCCCGCTTTCTCCCCTTCATCAACCCGAATCTCCTCCATCCGCGGAAAGGAGTGATGGCGTTTGGTCAGGAGCCATTCGGTTCCTTCTGTGTCCAAGATATGGGCCGCATGTACCAGAACTCGCATGAAGAAACCATTCGTATCAACCCAGCATTGACGCTTGCGCCTGTTGACCTTCTTTCCCACGTCATAGCCACGCTTGCTGCCAATTTCCGTCGTTTTCGTTGATTGCGCGTCCCACCCGCTGATCGACGGCGCTTCGTCCCGACCGAGCGCTGTGCGCGCCAATTTGCGAAGCGTATCGTTCAATTAAACGAAGGTTCCATCACGTTTCCACGGGTCACACGAGGATCGAACCGCGCTCATGGGTGGAACATCTGCCGGGAGCATGCGCCATTGACACCCCGTGCAATTTTTGTAGATGAGCGCATTCACAATCGCCTGCAGGTCAATCGCGGTTGGGCAGCCGTCCTGTGGCGAGGACGGGGTGACGATAATGAAGATCCCTGATCCTCTGGTACAATCATGTGCAACCATACGATACCAGACTCTCGCGGGAGACATGACCATGCCAAAAGCCCGCACGTACTGGGTCCCTGTCCCACCCAAGCCAACCAGACCAACCATTTCGGCGCTGCTCAAACAAGAGGTCGAGCACAAAGCGCAGCCTATCGTCAAGGCGTGGAAAGCGC
>JANWWB010000097.1 GCA_025056515.1 Anaerolineales bacterium | reverse complement strand
ATACATGCCGAAGGCGAACAGGCCGATGAAGGCAAAGAAACGGCTGTACATCGGCTCAACCGAGGGAACGGTATGCTTATGACCATGAGCGTCAAGGATTGTTGCGCCATGGGGGGGCAGCCCCTTGCGGTCGTGGTCGCCGGCCGGGTAGCCAAAGTTATGATAGCCGATGCTGTAGATGAAAATCATCAGCACCGTCCAGGCGACAAAGAAGAGGGTTGCAGCGCCGAGCGGGTCAATCCGCACACCAATTTGGAACCAGGCCTCACCAGTTGGCAGCCAATTGATGGCCGATTCGAACGGATGTTTGCCCAATTCCTCAACGCCCAAGGCACGAATGAAGATTATCATGCTTCCCAACCAAGAAAGCCCTGCTGCACCGACTGCAACGCTATGGCTGAGCGCCTTGTTCTTGTTGGTGAAGAGCACAATCAAGAAGAATGCCAGCAGAGGAGGAAAAGGAAGAAACCAGATAAGTGTCTCGGTTGCCATGAAACCTCCGCGTCCTAATCGTTGAACGTTCGCACCTTACCATTTCATCAGATCAAGCTCATCGGCCACCACTGTCTTGCGGCGACGATAGACCGAGATCACCAGCGCCAAACCGACGGCCACTTCTGCTGCAGCAACAGCAAAGACGATAACGGCGAACGCCTGACCGGCCATCTGAGCCGGATCAAGATAGCGCCAGAAAGCGACTAAATTCATATTGACGGCATTGAGCATCAATTCAATACCGAGCAAGATGGCAATTGCGTTCTTGCGCGCCAGCACGCCGTAGAGGCCGATCGAGAAGAGCGCAGCTGCCAACAGGAGATACCAGGAAAGAGGAATGCTCATTTCGGCCTCCTACTTTTTGATGATTCCAGCAAGATAGACTGCGCCGATCAAAGCCGCCAAGAGCAATACCGAAGCCACTTCAAATGGCAACACATAAGCATTCGGGGAAACAAGAGCGACACCTAAGGCTTGAACTGTGTCTAGTCCCTCAGGCAACACTTGAGCCGTCCGCTCCACCCCCGGTATTGCCAGGACAACAAAAACCAACCCCATCAGAACAGCGGCGCCCACCAGGACAGCTACCCACCAATTCGAGCGCGTCTGCGGCCCAAGATCGCGCATCTCTTTGCGGGTCAGCATCACTGCAAAAATGAACAGAATGGCAATAGCGCCAATGTAGACCACCAGCTGCACCACCGCCAAGAAATTCGCCTGCAAAAGAGCGTACAGAACAGCCACGCCGAACAACGTCACCACCAGCCACAGAGCGGCGTGCATCAGTTTGCGCACGGTCACCACCAGGAAAGCCGAAACAAGGATGACTGCGCCGGCAAGAAGGAAGAGGATTTGTTCAACCGTCATAAGCTGTCCTTGCCTGTAAGTGCCTATTGAGTTTTGAGAAGGGCATATTCTGCCTGGCGTTGCTTGCGGCCATGAGCGCGCAAAATCTCAATTGTTGCCGTGATGATCACGATATTTGCCGCAAACATTCCCAAGGCATATTGCCAAGTAGGAAGAACCACAAGAATCCTGTGCAAGATAGCCGTCACCACCAGAAGAACAAGCGAGAGCGGAACGAGGAACTTCCAGTTAAACGCCAGCATGTGGTCAATCCGAATGCGCGGCATCGAGTATTTCACCCACATAATAACCCAGTAACCAATCATAGCCTTGACGATAAAGACCAATGCCTGCACAAAAGGAATGTTCAACCAAGAAAAAGCGGGAAACTGTTCCAAGCCGAAGAAGCCATTGTATCCGCCAAAAAACAGAATTGCAGCGAAACCGCCAAAGGTGAAGGCGTGTAACAGCTCGCTCGCATAGAACCAACCGAACTTCATGCCAGTATATTCGATATGAAAACCGGCCACAATTTCGGATTCAGCCTCGTTTAGGTCGAACGGCGAACGACCTAGTTCGGCGATGGCGCTAATCATGAAGATAACTGCCCCCAGCGGTGAGAGAAAAACGAACCAAAGGTTGCGCTGCGCCTCCGTGATGCCAATGACGCTCATCGTCCCGGCCAAGATAGTCGGGATAAGCAGGACAATCACCATCGGGATTTCGTAGGCCACCATATTGGCGACCATACGAAACGCGCCAAGCAAAGCGTACTTATTATTCGAAGCCCAGCCGGCTATAATAATCGCCAACGTCCCAAGAGCACCCATGGCGACGATATACAAGAGCGCAACATTCAAATCTACCCCATAGATATTCGCCGCTAAGGGCAAAATCGCCCAAAGCATGATCACCGAAGTCGCCGAGAGAACAGGAGCAATGTTATAAAGCACCTTTTCTGCCCCGGCGGGAGTGATATCCTCTTTGATAACCATCTTGATAATGTCGGCAATTGGCTGAATCAGACCAAACGGGCCTAGACGGTTCGGACCCAGACGGTCCTGGAAACGCGCTACCACCTTACGTTCCACCCACACCAAGCCGATATCCAATACCATGGCAAAGACTACCAGGACAGTAATCCCGATAAAGTAGATAAGCACCGTCGCCAGGCTGGCAGGCACCCCCCAGCCGGTCAGCAAGGTATTCAACCAATTCGCAATCAAGTTAATGGGGTCATTCCAAAAGGTCATATCTCTCTCCTGACACAACAAACAGGCTGAAAGATTCCTTTCAGCCTGTATCGTTTACCTTGGCAAAGTTACACCCACTCCAGCATACCTTTCCGCCAAGCATAGACCAAACCGGCGACCAAAATGCCGATGAACAAGACGCCCTCCAAGACGACATAGAGGGGGAAGAGGTTGAGTGCTAACGCCCAGGGAAAGAGAAACACCGTCTCGACATCAAAAACAAGAAATACTAGGGTAAAAATGTAGTACTGTGCTTTGAACTGCACCCAGGTATCTCCCACCGTCTCGATACCGCACTCATACGTGCTTTGTTTGATAGGGTTGGGTTTATAAGGAGCGATAAATTTTGCAACCAGCAGAGGAACAACAGGAACAATGATACCGATGATAAGAAACAGGCCAATATACAGCCACTCGTTATGCATAGTTTCTCCGCTATGGATAAATTGTCATACAATATGACAAGCGAATTTTACCATAAAGGATAGATTTCACGAATGATTCAATACCATTGCATTGGCAACTTTTTCTCCTAAAACATGAGCGGTAGGCCAAATCTCTATAACTTCGACCTACTCGGATGTGGACGTTCAAAGCTTTCTCATCGGTGTGTTTGGATGATCAAACAGGTTTTGCAATCAAATGAAGTTTGTAAATGCTGTGTTGCAAACATAGGGTGTCGTGTCACTGCGAGGCGGCGCAGCCGCCGAAGCAGTCTCCCAGATCATTCGGAGGACTTCGTAGTCTGGCACTGGGCCAGGGCCTTGCCGCCTTCCAAGGATCATAACGACGCATGC
>JANWWB010000065.1 GCA_025056515.1 Anaerolineales bacterium | reverse complement strand
GAAGCCAGTGATGCTGACGTGGAGGCGGCCGCGCGGGCAGTCGGTGCACACGACTTCATCATTCGCTTGCGCCATGGGTATCAGACGTCGGTCGAAGAGGGAGGAGCGCTTCTCTCGGTTGGGCAGCGGCAGCTCATCTCGTTTGCCCGTGCTCTGCTGGCTGACCCCCGCATCCTGATTCTGGATGAGGCCACTTCTAGCGTAGATGCCCAGACGGAGCAAATCATCCAGCAAGCATTGAGGACGCTTTTGCGCGGACGCACTTCATTTGTGATAGCCCATCGCCTTTCCACGATCGTCCATGCTGACCGAATCCTGGTTATCGAGGATGGGCGAATTGTGGAACAGGGTGCGCATACCGATCTGCTGGCTTTGGGCGGGGTGTATGCTCGTCTCTACCAGACTGGCTTTGTCGAGATGATACCGGTGGATTTTCCTGTGCTGGTAGGGAAGTAGGACAAGGTAGTTCGTTGGGCTCTCCCTTGCACCGGCGAACGTTCCAAAGCGTTTCTGTTGGGGAAAGAAAAAATAGGACAAGAAGTCGGCTTAAGCCACTTCTTGTCCTGACTTACAGCGAATGAGTATACGCTGGAGAGCTTTTGGCTGCGTAAAGCGTACTATAGTTCTGGCGACCGGTGGGCAATCCGGTCTTTTGCGCGAGCGATAAAGTCACCCAATCGGATGTTATCCTGTCGCGAACCATCTCGCACACGCAGGGAGACAGTGCCGGCTTGTGCCTCGTTCTCGCCCACGATGAGCATGTAAGGGACTTTCATCAGTTGCGCTTCGCGGATTTTTGCGTTCATGCGTTGGGCGCTCAGGTCGGCGCTGGCGCGAATGCCCTCAGCGCGCAGATGGCGCACGATTTGCTCGGCGTACTCGTTTTGCTTATCCGTGATTGGAATCACGCGAGTTTGCTCGGGCGAGAGCCAGACCGGGAAGTTGCCGGCGTAATGTTCAAGTAAGAAGCCAACCATGCGTTCGTGGGTCGAGAGGGGGGCACGGTGGATGCAGAGCGGCGTCTCCTCCACGCCGTCTTTGCTCATGTATTTCAGGTCAAAGCGTGCTGGTACGGCGAAATCTACCTGGTTCGTAGCCAGGGTAAATTCGCGCCCAATAGCCGACCAGATTTGCACGTCCACCTTAGGGCCGTAGAAAGCCGCTTCGTCTTCGGCTTCCACAAATGGGATGCCGCCGTTGTGCAGGGCGCGCCGCACCATTTCTTCGGTCTTCAGCCAGAGGCGTTCGTTGTCCACATACTTTTTGCCCAAACCGGCTTTGCCGTGCAGGCTCAGGCGCATGACGTATTTCTGAATCCCAAAGATCTCAAAGTATTTTTTATACAATTCGATGACGCCCAAGAATTCTTGTTCAAATTGTTCTTCGGTGCAATAGATGTGTGCATCGTTCATCTGCATCGAACGGACGCGCATTAAGCCGAACAATTCGCCTGATTTTTCGTAGCGGTAGCAAGTCCCGTATTCGGCCAGCCGAATCGGCAAATCGCGATAGGAGCGCGGCTTGGAGGCATAAATTTTGTGATGCATCGGGCAGTTCATCGGCTTGACATAATAGCGCACACCCTCGATCTCCATCGGTGGGTACATTGACTCGGCGTAATAGGGCAAGTGACCGGAGCGCAGGAAGAGGTCTTCTTTCGTCAAGTGGGGAGTGCGTACGCGCAGGTATCCAGCCTGTTCTTCCATTTCTTTGGCGAGTTTTTCTAGTTCTTCGATGATAACACCGCCGCGCGGCAGCCAAAGCGGCAGACCGGGGCCAACTTCGTCTTCGAAGATGAAGATTTCTAATTCTTTGCCCAATTTGCGGTGGTCGCGCGCTTTGGCTTCTTCCAGCATTTTCAGGTAAGCCTGGAGTTCTTCGGGCGTATGCCAAGCTGTGCCATAGATGCGGGTGAGCATTTTGTTCTTCTCATCGCCGCGCCAATAAGCCCCGGCAATTGACATGAGTTTGACGGCAGCGGGATTGATTTGACGGGTGTTTTCCACATGCGGACCACGGCAGAGATCAATAAATGTGTCGTGCTGGTAAATCGAAATCTCGGGCTTTTCGGTTAAGGGGTTACCGTCTTCGTCAAATGCGCCTTGTTCTAGTCCGTCGATCAGTTCTAATTTGTAGGGTTGGTCTTTGAAAATCTGGCGTGCCTCTTCAGCAGTAACGACCTTGCGAATGAAGTTGTGGTTGCCGGCGATAATTTGCCGCATGCGTTTTTCGATTTTTTCTAAATCTTCTTGCGTGATCGGCTGCGGTAAATCGAAGTCATAGTAAAAGCCGTTTTCTATCGCTGGACCGATGGTATATTTAGTGCCTGGGTAAAATTCCAGGACGGCTTGCGCCATGATGTGGGCACAAGAGTGGCGGATGCGGTAAAGCAAGGAATCTTCATAACGTTCGGCGATTTTTTCAGACATACAGTACTCCTTTCGAAAATCAATCGTCTTCCCAACACAGCGGCAGCATGTTTGTAAAAGAAACTCCCGCCCGATCTTCGGGGCGGGAGAGAAGGCTCACGCGGTTCCACCCGATTTGCCGCTTGGGACGGCATCTCGTTGCGACCGATAACGGGGTCAACCGTTTCCCTTACTGCGCCCTTGGAGGCGGTTGGGGGTCTCGCTCGCGGGGGGTTTTCGGCGGCATTTCCTGAAGAGGGCTTTCAGTCAAGGCCCTCTCTCCCTGCCAGGTCGTTTGCCGCGTACTCGTCCCGGTCAACGCTCCGCAATGCATTTGGTGCAATTATATGCCGCTTTATCGGCTTGTCAAGAAAACTATAGGACAACTCATCCAGAGTTGTCCTACCGGCTGTGGGCGGAATAGGGCTCGAACCTACGACCTCTGCTATGTCAAAGCAGTGCTCTGACCAACTGAGCTATCCGCCCGAGTAGGAGTATATTATACCGAGACTGTTTGATTTTAGCAAGAAGGTTTCGCTATGGTTTGTCTCCGTGTTGAACCAACCCCAATCTCCGAACTTGTGTCTAAAGTTCAGGGTTTCCACGTCAGCGTCTCAGATCATCTTGGTAAACTTGTTGAAACGCTTGTTTTTTTGTGACGGTCGGTTCTACCTCGAGTGACCAATATCTTGGTTGGGTGTCACGCAGACTTGCGCAGAGCTTGATAGATCAGCAGTATGCCCGCCAAGAGTAAGGCTCCGATCCAGACCAGACGCAACAGCTCTGTCATCTGTGTTCCGACTAACAAGCTGACAATTAAGAGAATAGCAGACGGGATATAGGCCCAGCTCTGTTTTCCCAAGACGGCGACAATCAGGAAGGTCAGGCCAATGCCGAGGAAGAAGATTCCGCTTGTATCTGCCATGCCGTGTTGTGCAACGAGCGAGCTAAACGCCAAGGTGAGCAAAACGCCAGCGGGAATGAGCGCCCACCAGCGTTCACGCCCGGAGAAATAAACAGCCCAAAAACCCAAGCTGATACCGCCTAGGAAGATGGTTCCGTCCCATCTTTCGGGTAGGAAAGCGCTCGCCGAAATTCCAGCTAGGACGAAACCGGGAATCGCAGCCCACCAATGATGAGGATGAAAGAAAAAGATATAGAGAAAGACCAGCGCGCCGATTCCGAAAATGACCCCCCAGAAAAGATCGGACACGTTGCGCAGGATACCTTGCAGTTCTAGGAATCCCAAAATGCTGGCAAAGATTAGGACAAGGCCCAAAGGAATGCGGATGTCAATTTTCTTATTCATTTCTTTCTCCTGTCAGTTGGCTATTTGCGG
>JANWWB010000061.1 GCA_025056515.1 Anaerolineales bacterium | reverse complement strand
AGAGCCTTAGGAGTGCCCTGTTCTGTCCATTGAACTACCGGGGCAAACCATGTGGATTATACCAACAGAATGATACAACCGACCAGGCTTTCCACCAGCGTTCTGCCCACAAAATGAAATCCCAAGCTCGACCAGCTCTCGAGCATCCACTTCAAAGGCAGGCCACCTTCATCCACAACCAGCGATCGCCTTGTTGATCAACCGGGTACAAAAAGAGCAAAGATCCGCCTCAATCGCCAGATTTCTTTTGCTCAGTGTATAATTTGCTCATGCTTTCCCTGATGTCCGTTCAAACCGTTGACTATCTGCTTATCGGCCATCTGGCCTGCGACCGGACGCCGCAAGGCCTACGCCTAGGTGGGACCGCTGCCTATAGCGCCCTGACGGCACGTGCTTTGGGCATGAAAGTCGGAATTGTCACCTCGTTTGGGAACGAGATTCCCCTCTCCGAACTCGATGGCATTCCGATTCAAAATGCGCCGACCGAACACAGCACTACCTTTGAGAACATCTATACCTCCAACGGTCGGCAGCAATATCTCCATCATCGTGCTTCCGACCTGCAAGCAAGCCATGTCCCCCCCGCCTGGCGCTCAGCTCGCATCGTCCACCTTGGTCCGATTGCCGGAGAAGGGCGTTCCTTGCTGGACGAAGAATTTGGCGCCTCGTTGCTGGGCGTGACGCCGCAAGGTTGGATGCGCGCCTGGGATGAACAAGGCCAGGTCCACCCCAAAAAATGGGAAGATGCTGAACGGGTTCTGCCACGCCTAGGGGCCGTGGTCATCAGCGTCGAAGACGTTGGATACGACGAAGAACAAATCGAGGCCCTGGCATCCATGGCGCGCATTTTGGTTGTAACAGAAGGCGCGGCAGGAGCACGACTCTATTGGAATGGCGACCTACGCCGTTTCAACGCCCCCAAGCAACGTGAAGTAGATGCAACCGGTGCAGGGGACATCTTCGCAGCTGCCTTTTTCTGGCGTCTATATAGCACGCGCGACCCATGGGCGGCCGCCGCCTTTGCAACCAAATTGGCTTCCTTCTCGGTTACCCGCATGGGTCTCGATTCAATTCCAACACGCGAAGAAATCCAACGCTGTCTGGTGGAGGTTCTCTAGTGGGACGCGTTTATACCCTGGCGAATCAAAAAGGCGGAGTGGGTAAAACAACCACGGCTATCAACCTGGGAGCGGCGCTTTCGGCTCTGGGTCAACGAGTGCTGATCGTTGACCTGGACCCTCAAGCGAACGCAACCTCTTCCCTCGGCCTGGATAAGCATACTCTTCGGGGAGGAACGTACGAAGCCATTCTGGGGCAGTCGCCGGCTGCGGCGTATGTGCTCTACAATCCTCGCATCAAACTCTCCATCTTGCCCTCTTCCCCGGCGCTGGCCGGAGCCGAAGTAGAACTGGTCGATGAGCTGGCTCGAGAATCGAAATTGCGTCAGGCGATTGCGCCACTCATCGAACGATACGACTATCTCCTGATTGATTGTCCTCCTTCATTGGGATTGTTGACCATCAATGGTCTGGTGGCCGCCCAGGACGGTGTCTTGATCCCTGTTCAATGCGAGTACCTGGCACTTGAGGGATTAGGCGAACTCACCCGCACGATTCAACGCATCCGCTCGGCCCTTTTCCCTTCCTTGAAAATCCGCGGCGTGATCTTGACCATGTACGATTCAAGAACGCACTTATCCGGAGATGTGGTCAAGGAGGTGCGCAAGTTCTTTGGCGCTCAAGTCTTCGAGACCATTATTCCCCGCAGCGTGCGTCTGGCTGAAGCGCCATCACACGGTCTACCGGTTACAGTCTACGCTCCCTCTTCGAACGGAGCGCAAGCCTACGAAGCCTTGGCACGCGAACTCTTAGCCGGAGATGGTGTAGCCATGACGCCCTCCTAGGGTCCATCCAACGTGAAAGGAGGTCATCCTATGACACCAAAATCGGGTCTAGGACGCGGTCTAGGAGCCCTTTTACCCGGCCAAGAGGAGGCCCTGGAACATCGTGGCATTCTGTATATCGGCGTCGATGATATTGACCCTAATCCGCGTCAGCCTCGTCAAGCAATCGATCCGGTTGAGTTGGAGGAACTCACCGCTTCTATCCGAGAATATGGCGTCTTACAGCCATTAATTGTGACCAAAAGCGAAGCGGGAGACCGCTACACGCTCATCGCCGGTGAAAGACGTTTGCAAGCCGCTCGCTTGGCTGGTCTGAGCGCTGTGCCGGTCATTGTGCGAGATGCTTCAGACCAACAACGGCTTGAACTGGCAATTATCGAAAACATCCAACGTGCTGACCTTTCACCGCTCGAAGAAGCTGAAGGATACCGGCAGCTCGCCGAAGAATTTGGACTTTCACATGAGGAAATTGCACACAAGGTGGGACGCAGTCGCGTCAGCGTAACCAACACCTTACGCTTGCTCAAACTGCCAGCCTCGGTCAAGACTGCGCTCATCGAGGGCCGCATCAGTGAAGGTCACGCCCGTGCTCTCTTGGCGCTACCCACCCCTGAAGCACAGACCGCCGCTTTGCGCATCATCTTGGCACAAGAGCTGAATGTCCGTCAAACTGAAGACCTAACGCGCAAGCTCATGGGCGAAAAGGGGGAGAAAAAAGCCAAAAAGACCCCGCCGCCCGAAGTGAGAGCGCTAGAAGAGCGGTTACAGGCCACCTTAGGGACAAAAGTCACATTACGTACGGGCCGAAAGGGCGGTACGATTTCAATCCATTATTACTCCAACGAAGAACTCGATGCACTCCTAGATAGACTCTTGCGCGAGTGAGGCTTGCATGCACTTACTGTTCAACGCTCGAATCTACACCTTTGACCGTCGTTTCCCTCTCGCCAGTGCTCTGGCGATTGAGGGAGAAAGAATCATCGCGGTCGGCGGAGATGAGTTGCTCTCTCAATATCCTCAGGCTGAACGACAAGACATGCACCAAGCGATTGTCTTGCCGGGGCTGACCGATGCTCATATTCATATTCAACACTATGTGCTCAGCCTGCAAAAAATCGACTGCGAACTGCCAACCAAAGAGCAGATTCTTGCGCGTGTGGCACAAGCCGCGAAACGCGCCCGCCCTGGAGAATGGATTATCGGCCATGGATGGAATCAGAACACCTGGGGCGGCACATGGCCGACCGCTGTCGACCTGGACGCCGTTGCCCCGCTCAATCCAGTTTATTTGACGGCCAAGTCACTCCATGCCGGTTGGGCCAATTCTCTGGCATTACGTTACGCCAAACTCGAAAAATTTCGACACGACCCGCGCGCCCAACACATCCAACGCAACAAGCGAGGCAAACCGACGGGCATCCTTTTCGAAGGCGCAATGGCATTGATGGAGGCCGCCATTCCTTTGCCTGGTGCAGAACAATTGGCCGAGATGATTCGTCAGGCGCTTCCTACGCTTTGGAAAATCGGTCTGACAGGAATTCATAACTTCGATCGCAGTCTTTCCTTTCGTGCCCTACAAATTCTCAACAAAAGAGGTGAGCTTCGCTTGCGGGTGCTTCAATCAATCCCGGGCGAAGATCTGCAAGATGTTTTGCGTCTTGGCCTGCGCGGCGGCTGGGGAGATGACCATTTGCGCATTGGGCCTCTCAAATTGTTCAGCGATGGTGCGCTAGGGCCACGTACAGCGGCCATGCTTGAACCCTATGTTGACGCGCCCGAAAATCGTGGTATTCTGTTAATGAACGCCGAAGAAATCTTCGCATACGGCCGAGAGGCGGCGCGCGCCGGCTTGAATTTGGCCGTCCACGCCATCGGTGACCGCGCCAACCGTGAAGTATTGAACGCCTTTGAACGACTGCGCGCCTACGAAAAGGAACATGGACTACCTGCGCTTCGCCATCGGATTGAACATGTACAGCTGCTCCATCCAGACGATGCGCATCGTTTAGCTGCACTTGAACTGGTCGCCTCCATGCAACCCATCCATGCTACCTCGGATATGGAGATGGCTGAACGAGGTTGGGGAAAGCGCGCCGCCCTCGCTTACGCTTGGAAAACGCAACTCGCTGCAGGGGCGCGCCTGGCCTTTGGATCAGATGCACCGGTCGAAAACCCGAACCCGTTTTGGGGTCTCCACGCCGCTGTCACACGTCGTCGCGCCGACGGTGCTCCCGCAGCAGAAGGATGGTACCCCCAGGAACGTCTCACCGTTCAAGAAGCGCTTGAGGCCTATACCCTTGGACCAGCCTACGCCGCCGGCTGGGAAGACCGACTCGGACGCCTGACCGAAGGATATCTGGCCGACTTGATTGTCCTGGAGTCCGATCCATTCACCTGCCCGCCTGAAGAACTCCGCTCCCTCCAACCAATTGCAACCATGATCGGCGGCGAATGGGTCTGGCGGGCGTAAAGACCTCACCCAAGAATCTGAGAAAACCGCTAGTAATCTTATGACAACGCCTCTCTCGCCAGAAATCCTTGTCCCCCGCCTGGGCGAATCCCTTGTCCAAAACGGAATTATTACTGAGGAGGACTTGCAACGCGCTCTAGCATATCAACACCAACAACGCCAGCAAGGTCAACATTGCTTTCTGGGGCAAGCACTGGTCGAACTTGGGTTGATTGACCGTCAACAGTTGGACCATGCAGTGACGATGCAAATTCTACAACTACGCAATGCCCTCGAGGATGCTAATCGTTTTCTCGAACGACGTGTCCAGGAGCGCACCGCCGAGCTTCAGGAGGCATTGCGCAAACTCTCCGAGCTCAACCAATTAAAAGCCAACTTTGTCTCCAATATTTCCCATGAGCTGCGCACCCCTCTCACCCACATCAAAGGATATTTGGAACTCCTAGCCAGTGGTGCGCTAGGCGAGCTGAACGAGGAACAAAAGCATGCTGTTCAAGTGAGCCAACGTTCAGCTTCCCAATTGGAAAGCTTAATTGACAGCCTCATCCTCTTTTCGCAAGCTGCTCGTGGGGAAATGGCTTTGAAATTAAAGCCGGTCAACCTTGCCCGAGTGGCTGCTGAAGTCATCAACTATTCGCGCGTCAAAGCGAATAACCGCAATATCACCCTTGAGTATGATATTCCGACAGACCTACCACTTGTCCAAGCGGATGAAGAAAAACTCTCATGGGTGCTTTTGCAATTGCTGGATAACGCCATCAAATTTACACCGGCCGGTGGTCAGGTCAAGCTTTCTATGCAAGTGGAGGCCGATCGGCTAGTGATGATCTCAGTCAAAGACACCGGTATTGGCATTCCGGCACATCGAATCCAGGAAATCTTTGAACCGTTCCATCAGCTTGATGGTTCCTCCACCCGCAAGTATAGAGGAACAGGACTAGGATTAGCGCTGGTACAGGAGATTATCCATGCACACGGTTCAATTCTGGAGGTGGAATCGACAGAGGGAGTTGGGTCCGAATTTCGTTTTCCGCTTGTCGTTACCAATATTGTTGCTTGAAATCATTTGCGCGCGCAAGCGCCTCGATGGAAGTCTTAACTGAATCATAGCCAAAGACTTGCAGACGCCCAGCGCACCGACCGCACGATATCTGACATGAGCGATACTCAAGTAGAACTACAAGATTTGTTTGCATTGGCTCTCCAGAAACGCCCGACCGACTCTCATCTCTCTCTGGATGACTTCTTTAGGTCATTGCGCGCCCATTTCATCTTCGACAATCTGGCCATTTACAAGCCAGAAGCTGACAACCAGAACCTAGAAGTCTATTATGCCCTAGCTGCTGGCCGAGGGCGGAGCAAAGAGGCGGATGTCTCATGGGGTGAAGATGTGGCCTGTCAGGTGACCGGCACATGTTCAATTCTGGTTGAACATTGTGAAACAAGCGCTCCTCCGTATGAGCGGACCAAGCGACCCTGTCGTCTTGGGCTTCCTCTCGTGTTGAATGACGGCATCGGAGCGCTGATTTTCGTCCGCTTCGGTGGTCCACCATACACACGAGAAGACTTTCTTTATGCCCTACTAGCCTGCTACCAAGTCGCCTACGTGATTGAACATCAAGCTTTGGGTGAAGCGCGTAAACAGCTCAAGCTAGCCGCTCAACGTGCCCAATTGCAGGACGATTTCATCGCCACCATTTCACACGAGCTGAACACACCTCTAGGATTCATCAAAGGGTATGCCACCTCCCTCCTACGTCCCGATGCCAATTGGGATGAAGCGACCCGCCGGGAGTTTCTCACCATTATCGACGAAGAGAGCGACCATCTGCTTCGGCTGATCGAACGCTTGCTCGATTCAGCACGTTTGCAAAATAAGATATTGCCAATGAACTTCCAACCTGTACGCTTGGACTCGCTCCTGCGAGATATTGTTCAGCGCTATCAAGCACATTATCCGCAGCTGCAAGTCAATCTGGAAACTCATCCAACCTCCCCGATTCAAGCCGACAGCACTCGATTGACGCAGGTCTTTAGCAATCTCTTCGATAATGCCCTGAAATACGCCCCCGGCAGCCCCATTCACATCGTGCTACGTCAAGAGAGAGAGCGACAGTCGGTCACTTTTTCCGACCAAGGCCCCGGGATGAAACCACAAGATTTACCCTTTCTGTTTGAGCGCTTCTACCGGACCGATGGGCCGCGCTCGACACGTGGAACAGGCCTGGGGCTGTTCATCTGCAAACAAATCATCGAAGCCCACCATGGCGAAATCTCCGTCCACACTGCGCCCGGTAAAGGCACATCGTTTACGATTGTCTTACCCGTTAAGCAACCACTTCAAGAGAAATAGAGATGTCGGCGAGAATCCTTGTTGTTGACGATGAACCGCGCTACTTGCGCTTGTTGGAAGCCAATTTGCTGACTGAAGGGTATCAGGTTGAAACGGCACTCGATGGAGAAACGGCGATTGAAATTCTAACCACGACCTCGGTAGATTTGGTTCTTTTAGACATCCTGCTGCCCGGGATGGATGGCTTTGCAGTTTGTCAACGCATTCGCCAATTTTCGAATGTCCCGATTATCATGGTTACCGCCAAAGGAGAAGAGAACGATCGTGTGCGCGGCCTCGATGTCGGTGCAGATGATTATTTGGTCAAACCGTTTTCGATTACCGAACTGCTGGCGCGAGTCCGAGCGGTCCTCCGTCGTGCTCAAGTGAGCGAACCCTCTCATAGGCGATTTTTTACCCACGGCGATCTACGGATTGATTTTGCACGCGCCGAGGTTTGGAAAGGTGACCAACTGGTCTCCCTCTCGGCCACCGAATATCGTCTCCTGCTGCAGTTTGTTCAAAACATCGGTAAAGTGCTCACGGCGGAAGAATTACTGACGAACATCTGG
>JANWWB010000050.1 GCA_025056515.1 Anaerolineales bacterium | reverse complement strand
CGCTCCCTCATTTGACGATTGGTGGCTTGCTTTTGGCACAGCGGCGAGCGAGGGCACGCGTGAGACTAGGCGCAGAAGCCGCAGCGCTGGCTTCCTTGAGCGCCCGTTTAGAAGCGATATCTTTCAAATGGCGTTCGGCTTGGGAAGGCAAATGCCGGCGCGAAGTCCACGCTCGGCTCGTTCTGTGGCGGAGCTTTTTGCAAGAGTACCATGAATCGCCCTCAAGCCAGGCCGAAAATTATCCACAGCAAGTTCAGTGGCGTGTCCTTCTACATCTGTTGACTGAGCCGCCCAATTCCTTTCCGAAAGAAGCGGCCCTTGTGTTAGAATTAGACGATTTCCTGCGGTCAGCTTTTTTACCCGGAAGGTTTCTCTGGGAAAGTGACTTGATTGCTGCGTTTCCTGAAGAGACGTTCTGGTTTTTGTACGGAACACTAAAATCCTAAGGAGCGTCCATGGCTTCTCAACGTGAGGCGGCAATTCAGTACGTGCGCAAGAATAGGGAGAAATTTCTAACTTCTCTTAAAGAATTTCTCCAAATTCCGTCGGTCTCCAATGACCCCTTGCATAGCTCTGATATCCGGCAGGCCGCAAACTGGATGGCGGCGCAACTGCACTCATTACGGATGCAAAGAGTGCAAATTTATCCCACCATGCGACATCCGATTGTATATGGCGAATATCTAGGCGTTCCGGGCGCACCAACCGTGCTCCTCTATGGCCATTACGATGTCCAACCGGCCGAGCCGCTCGACCAATGGAAGACTAGCCCCTTTGACCCGACCATCCGCGGCGAGAATCTGTATGCACGCGGTGTCTCCGATATGAAGGGGCAAATCTTAGCGCTCCTTAAGGCGGTTGAGGCGCTCAGCAAGAATGGCGGCATTCCTGTCAACTTGAAGTGGCTCATTGAGGGCGAAGAAGAAATCGGCTCGATGAACTTGGGAGCCTTCATCGCCAATCATAAAGACCTACTGGCATGCGATTTCGCTTTCAATCCGGATGCCGGCATGCTTGGCGAGGACAAACCGACCATCACCTATGCCCTACGCGGTTTGGCCTACTTGGAACTGCGCGTCTATGGACCGCCGACCGAGCTGCACTCTGGTGTCTTTGGCGGTGTGGTGCACAACCCGGCGATTGTTCTCGCCGAACTGATCGCCGGCATGCACGATTCGCAAGGCCGGGTGACCTTGCCGGGTTTTTATGACAAGGTGCGCGAGCTGACCCCTGAAGAGCGTGCAGAACTGGCACGAATTCCCTCGGATGAAAAATACTATCTGGAGAAAACTGGCGTCCCGGCGCTGTATGGCGAACAAGGCTTTACGCCAAATGAGCTGACCGGAGCACGTCCGACCCTAGACGTGAATGGTATGATTTCAGGCTTCACCGGCTCTGGGACAAAAACTATCATCCCCGCCTGGGCCATGGCGAAAATTTCCTGCCGCCTCGTGCCTGACCAGAGGCCACATGATGTTTATGAGCAGATGAAACGCTATCTGGAAGAGAAAGCTCCCAAGACGGTGCGTTGGGAATTGGTTGAGATGCACGGCGGCAATCCCTCTATCTCTGAGCGCAATCATCCTGCCGTGCAGGCCTTCGCCCAAGCCCTTGAAACGGTTTGGGGTGTTCGCCCCTACTTCAAGCGAGAAGGTGGCTCTATTCCGGTGGTTAGCTTGGTGCAAGACTTGTTGGGAGTCGAATCGGTCATCGGAGGTTTTGGCTTGCCCGACGATAATTTCCATGGCCCAAACGAAAAACTACATCTTCCCACCTGGTATAAAGGCATCGAGGCCTTGGTGCACTTCTTCCTCAATTTGACTGAACTGCGCTGAAAAAATAAAGCTGCAGATACTTTGTTACCAGGAAGGCAACAGCTCATGTTTTCGCGCGTTTGCGAGGCGGCGCAGTTGCCGATGCAAGCTTGTACCACTCTGGGAAACTACTTCCCCCACGCTTTGCTCGGGGCGGGTGCTACGGTCACAGGGACGCCGTAATCTATGTTTGCAACAGAGTGAGCTATACAAAAAGTCGATACCATTCGACGTAAAGAATCGGTTGTAACTCGTACAGCCGACTGAGAAAAGCTGGAACTGATTTTGTAGTCAAGATGGATGATAAACTGATTGCGTATGGCGGCCAGGCTGTCATTGAGGGTGTTCTGATGCGCGGGCGCAGAGCCTGCGCTATGGCCAATCGTTTGCCGGATGGTTCAATTGCGGTCAGAGTGATGCCTCTCGGCGGCATCTATCAATCCCGTCTGACCAAAATCCCGTTTTTGCGCGGCCTTGTCCTGCTTTGGGACGCGCTTGGTCTAGGAATGCGCGCTTTGACCGATGCCGCCAATCTACAAGCTGGAGAGGACGAAAGAATCGAGGGCACAATGCTTTATATCACCCTCGGCCTGACCATTCTGATTGCTGTTGGAATTTTCTTCCTCGCTCCGGCAGGGGTTGGCTGGCTGACCGAACGGTATCTCCATTGGGGCGCTTGGGGGAGCAATCTTCTGGAAGGAATTGTGCGCTTGCTCTTGCTGATTGGATATATTTGGGCGATTGGGTTTATGCCAGATATACGGC
>JANWWB010000419.1 GCA_025056515.1 Anaerolineales bacterium | reverse complement strand
TTTGCAAATCCACATAGGGCTTCGCAGAAGGTCATCTCAAAAATTCAAGCAGAAGACGATTGAACACTTCGGGCTGGTCCACAGGAACGGCGTGACCGGCCGCCTGCAAGATAACCTGTTGTGCCCCTGGGATACGCTGCGCCAACATTCGTTGTTGCGCTGGAGAGATCGTGGTATCGTCCTCACCGGAAATGATCAAAGTTGGCATGGTCAAGGTGCTCAGCCAAGGACGGGAATCGAACATAGCTAGGGCACGCATTGCTGCTCGATAAGCATCTTGATCGGCTTGAAGAATCGTCTCCAACAAGATCTGGCGCAAAGGTTCTTGTTCTGGGTATGGAAAGATACGTTCGGCCACCAACCGTGCCTGGGTTTGCGGTCCACCCAAAACTACCCCTAAAAAACGACGTAAAAAGTAAAACCATCCGGAAAATGAATCGGGTCGCAAGACGGCAAAAGTGCTCACTAAGACAAGTTTGCGAGTACGAGAAGGAAATTCGTGAGCAAATTGCTGTGCCAACACCCCACCCATCGAAAGCCCGACTACGTGGCTAGAGTCTAAACCGCGTTCGACCAATATGTCCGCCAAGATCTTCGCCAGCCGGGATAGACTCCAACCGCGTCCATCATAAGGAGAACGACCAAAGCCTGGCAAATCGGGAGCCAAAGGACGAAACCCTGCCTCCATCAGGGCAGGCAACTGGAGCGTCCAAGAAGCGCCGGTTGCTCCCAAACCATGCAAGAGCAAGACAGCCGGAGCACCATCCGGCTTGGGGTCGAGGACATGTACATTCGTCATCGAAACGGTTTGAGAAAGCAGATCTTTCCGCTTGTAAATCCTTACTTGGACGATCGCTTGGGGAACAAATTCCAAATTTGGCGGACGTGATTTCGATCGTGCTCAGCGATAAAACCGACCAGTTCAAAAAGGGTTGTCGGTCCAAAGATAGCATGGCGTGCGGGACGCAACCAACCATCTGTTGCCGCATTCAAGAGAGCAATCAACCGCCGACGTGAAGCAACAAACTCAACCAGCGCCCGATGACCATCTTGGGAGGCATAGTTTCGTTCCTCGGCCCAGGTATCGGTCACCACACCGGGCAGGAAGGGATTCTCCTCAGCGAGAACCTTTTGCAAGCGCGGTAGGTTGACCTCGGCCTCTACATCGCGCAAGTGGCAAAGCACCTCAACAAGACACCACTCCCCAGGCGCCGGACGACACTGCCAGAACTCGGAGGGAAGAGAATCTGTCAGCGTGGTCAACGCAGCAGGAGTCGAGCGTAGCATGGCCAAAAGCGCTTCAGGCGTCTGAAAAGTGGGCTGTAGAGTCTGAGGGTCTGTTCTTTCGAGATAATCCCGCAAGTCTTCAAAGTACCCCTGAGGCACATCAAGATGCTCTGAGGAAGGCGTCTGACGCAACCAAAAGACCGGCAGACCAGCACGAAGAGCAGGTGCCAGATCCATCTCAAAATCATTGCCTACCATCAAGACCGGCCCTTCGGGCCAACCAAGTTGGGCAAGAAACTCATAAAAATAAGCTGGATTCTCTTTGGTAAAGTGAAAGGTCTCGTAGGCAGAGATCAGGGCAAACGAATATTCTTCCGGCGGCAAGCCTGCCCAACGTAAGCGATGATGAATCGCCTGGAGCGGAAAATAAGGATTGGTGGCAATAGCTACCTGATAACCAGCTTGCAACGCCCATTCGACAAAGTCCACAGCCTCCGGGCGACGCTTGACGACGCGTTCTAGGGTTGGAAAGACTTCCTCATAAAACCGATCAATTTTGGTCTGAAGAGCAGCGCGTTCACGGCCGATCTTTGGGAAAAAATATGCATCGAAGACCTCACGCAGGGTCAAAGCCGGGTCTTCATTTTGCGTCATGGCTTTTGTCCCTTCTAGCAGAGCCGGTACGAGCAAGTGTTGTGGAACATCTTGAGCCAATGCTTCAGAGAGCGCCGCAAAATAGGCCGGGGCAAAGGCCTGGATATTGGTATCGAGCAGGGTATCGTCCAGGTCGAGGAGAAGGGTGAACATAGCCAAACGGAGAAAACCAACCAGAGGTAAGAAAGTCCCGTTAGTCCTTAAGGGTGAAGAGTGAGGGAAGAGAGTGACAATCCCCGCAACCTGTGTAAGGATCAAAACCGGTTCGAGAAGTCTTCTCACAAAACGTAGTCACACGAACACGCTTCTGGAAAGCCGCAGTGAGAGGACGGACAACCGTTGCTTGTAAACGCATGGAGGGGCAGGCATTCGCTCGGTCAATGGACGGCACAGGACAAACGCGACACAAGCGCGGTTCCCAAGCCGCCCCTAAAAGTCGACACTCCTCCAGATTGCGGCCACGGAAGTAGTCACCGTAAAAGTACTTACAATCAAAGCCGGCTGGGGTTTTCATGATTGATAATTTCACGGAATAACCTCCCGCAGAGGTCATTCTGCGGGAGGAGAGAAACTTAAACGCGTGTCACGTAGGTCCCATCGCGCGTATCAATTCGGATAATGTCACCTTCTTTGACGAAGTTCGGCACTTCCACCTCAGCTCCGGTTTCCACCCGAACTTTCTTCGTTACGCCGGTCGCCGTATCGCCGCGGACAGCTACTTCTGCATAGACCACCTTCAAATCCACCGTAATCGGCAACTCGATATCCAGGGGTTCACCCTTGTAGAGGGTCAACTTGCACTGCATGCCTTCCTGGAGAAAATTAACCGATTCGCCCAACACTGCTTTAGGGATAGCCGGTTGCTCAAATGTCTCCTGGTCCATGAAATAATACAGCTCACCATCGTTGTAGAGATATTGGACGTTATGATAGTCTAGATGAGCCTCTTGGACCTGATTGCCCGAAACAAAGGTTTTTTCTATCGTAGCACCTGTACGCAGATTACGCGCCCGAATACGAATGGTGGCATTCCCACGGCCGGGTTTATGGTGACTGTATTCTAGAACTTTATAGAGATTGCCATCCAATTCAAATGTTACACCTTTGCGAAGGTCATTTACATCAATCATATGCCGTCCTTTTACGAGCAAATTTCACAAGCGGCGGGATTATACCACAGGGACTGGATCACAGTAACACCAACGACCGACGTTCAGACACGAATCAAATCTTCACCAGTCACTTTAAGGCGAAATCCGAAGTTATATCCGAACCTCAGCTTCCGACTGCACATCTTCGTGCAAACAAACACAAGTGTCCGAACTTACGTCTAAAACTCAAGACAAATGGCTCCATCGTCCGCCATTTCACCAAACGTATTCCGAGTGTACACATCCAGAAGCGATCTCCCTGATAGCACAGCCTACCACGAAGAACGCATCATGTCCAACGCGCGCGCAACAATTCGTTCGACTGTTAGCCCATAGTGCCGGTAAATTTCCTGATAAGGCGCTGATGCTCCAAAGGTACTGACCCCAATGACAGCGCCACGCTCGCCTACCCAGCGTTCCCAACCGAGCGTCACACCTGCTTCCACAGCCAAGCGTTTATGGATATACGAAGGTAAGACACTCTGACGGTAGGCCTCATCTTGCATGGCAAACAACTCCCAAGAGGGAAACGAGACTACTCGTACGGCAATGGCTTC
>JANWWB010000410.1 GCA_025056515.1 Anaerolineales bacterium | reverse complement strand
GATAAACCAAAGCGTATTCAGGTCAAACATGACGGCCTCCTTATGCTTCTACGGGAACTGCCACCGGCTCGCCAATGACACCTTTATCGGTTGCATCCGGGCCGGCCTTGGCAAAACGAACGAGCAGATAAATATCGGCGGCCATCAGGGCGGCATAGACCAACAAGAAGCCTAGGAACGTAAACAACACCATACCACCGGTCAAGTTCGGTGAGATGGCATCTTCGGTCTTCAGCAAGCCTTGCACAATCCATGGCTGGCGTCCCATTTCGGCTACAATCCAGCCTCCGGTGTTAGCAAGATACGGCAGAATCATGGCCGGGGTAAACCACTTGAGCAATTTGAACTGCTCGAGCCGATTTCGCATAATGGCCAACACGGCCAGTCCGGACATGGCCAACATGATCAACGCGGAATAGAACATCACCCGGAAGCCCCAATACGTAAAGACCATCAACGGGATATAGTCGCCTGGGCCGTATTTGGCTTCGTACTCGGCTTGTACCTGGTAGACGCCCGGCACCTCGCAATCCAGATTGTTGCATGCAATCAGGCTGAGCAACCTCGGTACGGCCAGCGTCCAGATCTCACGCTTGCCGCTTAGGTCACCAATCGTGAGAATTGAGAAAGGTGAACCCGGCTCATTCGGGTCGTTGTACCAAATGGCTTCAATCGAGGCCATCTTCATCGGTTGGGTTTGCATGACCTCAACACCCTGCGAGTGCCCGACCAGGCCGGTGAGAGTGACGGCAATCAGCCCCATGACAGCGCCGATCTGGAACGAGGGCTTGAAGAATTCCACGTTCTGCTTACGCACCAGATGCCAGGCGCTAATGCCCATGAGGAAGAAACCGGCGGTTGTCAGGCTGGCAAAAATCGTGTGAGGGAAAGCCAGCCAGGCTTTGCGGTTGAAGATGAGCGCCCCAAAGTCGTTTAACACCAGCCGACCGGTTTCTACGCTGGCCGGGTCATAACCAACCGGATTCTGCATGAACGAGTTCGCAATTAGAATCCACAAGGCCGAGAGATTCGAACCGAGCGCTACCAACCAGATAGAAGCTAAATGCAGCTTCTTGGGGATGCGATCCCAGCCGAAAATCCAGACGCCTAAGAAGGTGGATTCCATGAAGAACGCCAACAGAGCTTCAATTGCCAGGGGGGCACCGAAAATATCGCCCACAAACCTCGAGTAGCCTGACCAGTTCATTCCGAACTGGAATTCCTGGACGATACCGGTCACAACACCTAGAGCAAAGTTAATGAGGAAAAGTTTGCCCCAAAACTTGGCCATTCGCTTCCATTTCTCTTCGCCGGTACGGTAGTACATCGTGTGGAAAAAGGCCACCACCCATACCAATCCCAAGGTGAGAGGGACGAAGAAAAAGTGGAAGATCGTCGTTGAGGCAAACTGTAAGCGGGAAAGTACAATTGGGTCCATATGCCTCCTTTCGACAATTTAGATGAAAATTCGTGCAAAAAGTAACAACTCGAGGCCTAATCACCTGTTCGCAATTGCTCCCCACAGGCACGGCAAAAACGGTCACCAGGTTGGGCACGCCGCCCACAAGCATGACAGTACACCACGGTTTGGTCTTTCGCCGCCGGACGGGGTCGGCGGTTTTGCTTCATCCGAACGCTCATTGGTCGTTTCGAAAACCATTCCGGACGCCAAAAACTCAAACCAACCAGGATGCCAAGCCCGATTAAACCCACGCCCAAGATTCCTACCACCCATGGCAGGACATCGCTCCAAACCCAACGACCGCTTGTCTCCGTAAGCGGCTTTTCTGGCTCCACTTGTAGTAGGGAGACGCTCAAAGCATCATCAGGCTTTTGATAGCGCGCCGAGAAACGGAAATCCTGTTCGGGTTGCAAAGAGATTGGAGCTGTAAAGTAGATTTGAAAGTTATGCGCATCCACTTCTGAGCGCGCGGGCGAAGGGGTCATCACCAAGTTTGAGGCCGAAAGCGGTAATTGAAAGGCCAAAACAAACTCATCCACCTGAAATCCACCTGGCCAACGATAGGTCACTGTTCGTTGGTTTCCCTCGCGAATCAAGGTATCGTAGTACTCGATATGCACGTTCAAGGTGGTAGCTGTAATTCTCAACCGCGTCCACGTCCCTTCGAGGGTTTTCTGATATTCAGCGTAAAGCAAACCCTCCGTCGGGTCGGCTACTGCGACGGCATGAATCTCGGCTTGGGCAGGAATGCGGAATTCAACCGTTGCTGGCAATTTGGTCTGCTCGGGTAGTGTCAGGCTTAGGATGACCAAGACCTCCGGCCGGTCGAACTCTGGCCAAATTTGGACGTAAGCCCTTGCCAAGCGAGGGGTTTCTTGCGCCGAGGCAGAAAAGGACAGGAAGGGGTGCAAAGCAACGAGGAACAGAAGAAGGATCAAAAGGTAGCGATTCATTGCGATTGCTCCCAGGTGGGATTATTGTAGCATATCGTATAGCAAAGTAGAAGAAAGAGTTGTGCGTTTCTGAACAAATTCATACATTTGTTGATGGCATGGTGTAGCCACCCCGCTCTGGGCACCGAAACGGAGGATTTGTCCGGTGATGGCATCGATTTCGGTTGGAGCGTTGCGCAATACGTCACGCAACATCGAGGAGAGATTCTCGGCCGTTTGGCGCGCTACTTCTTCCACTGCTTGAAGCGGGTCGGCAAAGGGGAGAGAGATGCCTTGTGCCGCGGCGACCTGTGTGGCTTCTTCAACCAGCTTGACCAAGATGGCGTGGGCATGTGGATCGGTCAGCAGAGCGCCGTTTGGGACGCGCAAAACAGCGGTCAGGGGGTTAATGGCGGCGTTAATCAGCAATTTTCCCCACTGTCGCGGGCGAATGTCCGGCACGCGCTCAACCCGGAATCCTGCTAGGGTAAGGAGCGTTGCTGCCTCCTCGAGGCGGGCAGTTTCCTCGAGCCAGAGAGTTCCCTCTCCGGCTAAGCGAACGACAGCGGGGGCAAGCAGAGTTGCGCCAAGCGTGGTTACTCCGGCAGCAACCCGTTCGGCGCCGAGTGCTGCTTGCAATCGTTCTAGGTTGCCAAGGCCGTTTTGGAAGGTTATGGCGAAACCGTCTGGGGCAAGACAGGTCGCCAAGCAATCGGCAGCGCGGTCGGTTTGCCATGATTTGACCAATACCAAAGCCAATTTCGTTGGAGCGCAGCTTGCTGGATTGTCGGTCGTCCGAACTGGCTGCGGGAGGTGACCTTCGATTTGTGCTCCGCCTTGAGCGAGGGCATCGAGCGCCTCGCGCCATCCACCCAGCATTGTCACCAGGAGGCCGGCGCGCGCCAGACGCGCAGCGAAGAGAGTCGCCAGCGCCCCTGTTCCCACAATCAGAATCGAAGTCATGCTTGCAGACCTTCCAAGAACGCCCGCCATTCCTCCTCATCCATGGGTAGGCTGTGTTCGGCAGCAGGAAAGGCGCGCTTGCGGACTTCTTCAATGTAAGAAGCAAAGGCTTGTTCCATGGAAGCACGCAGGTCGGCATAACGTTTGACAAAGCGAGGCGTGAAACGGTCGAACAGGCCGAGCATGTCATGCGTCACCAGCACTTGACCATCACAACCTGCTCCAGCGCCGATGCCAATCACGGGGATTTGCAGACGCCGGCTAATATATTCGGCCAACGGCGCTGGGACGGATTCGAGCACCAAGCTAAAACAACCCGCTTCCTCGAGCAGGAGAGCGTCTTCCAACAAGCGGCGTGCTGCCGCGGCGGATTTCCCCTGCGGGCGAAAGCCACCCAGTTGATGCACCGCTTGGGGGGTCAGGCCCAGATGTCCCATCACGGGAATGCCGGCCTGAACAATGGCACGCACTGCTGCCAGTCGTTCTCTCCCACCTTCCAGCTTAACAGCGTCCATGCCTCCTTCCTGAAGAAACCGACCGGCATTACGGACGGCCTCTTCAGTCGAGATCTGATAGGAAAGAAAAGGCATATCGCCAATCAACAGGGCAGCGCGTGCACCGCGCGCCACAGCGCGACAATGATGGAGCATCATCTCCATATTGACAGCAAGGGTGTTTTCTAAGCCTAAAACTACCATTGCTAACGAATCGCCCACCAAGATGGCGTCTATGCCAGCGTGGTCAAGCGCCAATGCAGTTGGATAATCATAGGCTGTCAGCATGACGATTGGAGTGCCCTGGGCTTTTTTGTGCTGAAATGCCGGGACAGTCATCTTCTTGCGCGCTGGCTGTTCCGGCGAAGGGGAATCAGTTGTCATAGCGGTACCCTCCGTAACACAAGAAATGTTGAGCGAACGGACGAATCGCTCCGACTGAACCGGTAGAGTCCGGGAAACAAGATCGGTCAAGAACTTACCAAACAGGGTAAAGACAAAAGATGTGCCGTTGCGTTCGCAAGCGATGCGCGCGGCAAGATAATTATTCCACAAAACAGGGTCGGCAGCAATCGTCCACCGAGCAGCAAAGCTAGCCTTTCAGATTGTGGTCTTGACCAATCTTACATGCCGCAATTCGTACAAGACAAAGTCTGGACAAAGACCTTACGATGTTGCCTCTTCCTGGTGAACGAACGCAAAGGTCTGAAACCCGAGCCAATTTGGAATTGCTGCCATCCATAACTTGCTCTATAATTAGAGTGTATCAAGCGCCACCTGTCAAACGGGTTGCGCGACTTACACTAAGGAACATGGAGTGCGTTTGAGGAGGCTATGATGCGCAAGATGTTTAGTTTTATCATCGGAACGTTGTTAGGAGGTCTGGTTGGAGCTACGTTGGCGCTGATCTTTGCTCCGGCTTCGGGCAGCGAGCTGCGCGAAGAGTTGCGAATGCGCTTTAATGCCTTTGGCGCAGAAGTGCGCCGTGCAATCGAGAACAAGCGCTTGGAATTGCAAGATCGGATTGAAATTCTACGCTCTGGCCAATCGAAATAGGTCGATTGGCCGTGCCTCTCTACGCGGTCCGGGGATTGTTTCACTCATCCTAGTGCTGTTCTAAGACTGACTCATACCACGCCAGCACGCGCAACATTGTGTGCTGATACTCGGCCCGCTCTGCGAGGAGCATGGCATTCTGTCTAGATGCCTGTTCTCGCAGGGCGGGGTCGCTTAGGGCGCGTACGATGGCCTCGGCCAAGTCCGGTGGGTTGGTGGCATCTACCAGCAGGCCGTTGACTCCATCGGTAATCCACTCACGCAACGATTCAAGGTCGCCGACAATTGGGAAACAGCCACAGGCCATGCCTTCCAAGACCGAGTTGGGTGTGCCGTCGTGCACGCTTGGGGAGACCAACACTTGTGCCCGGCGGTAGAGGTCGGCCATGGCCGGATGGGGGCGAGGGGGGAGGAGTTCTACTGCATGGGCGATGCCTAATCGTTGTATCCAGGCTTCGGCTTCTCGTTCGCCGGCCATCGCCGCACAGAGAAAGCGTGCTTCCGGTTTGCGTTCCAACACGAGGGGGATGGAGCGAAAGAACGTGTCGTTGCGCACGTATTTGCGAAAGCCACGCGGGTTGAGGACAATCGGTTGTTCTGGGGGAGAAGCCGGGGGGAAAAAGAGGCGCATGTCAATCCCGCCGTTGCCGGGCACAACCAGGGTCGGGCGGTGGGGATCAAAACCCCATTGCGCCGCCAGACGTAAGTCGCGCCGACAATCGGTTTGCAAGGCCTCGGCGCGGCGCAGGGTCAGGCGCGTTAGAATTGCCAACAGGGGCGAAGAGCGGGCATGCAGGGTAAAGTCGTTGCCCCAAACCGAAACCAGGAGCGGCATTTCCGGACGGCTCAATGCCGCAACCATACCTTCATACGGGATACGCAGAGCGTGAACGAAAGCTGGGCGAACAGTTTGCCACCATTCTTGGAGCAAGGCTGCGGCTCGGAAAACCGTCAATGGACCAAGCCACTGTCTCAGCCAGAAGCGGAGCGGGAGGGCGTGTGCACCCCATAGGCCGCGACGTGTTATCTCTCTGCTTTTCTTCAAGCTCGAAAAGGCCACCGGCAGGAAGCAAAATCCTGCTAACCGATAGGGGAATTCGACCGGAAATGTGCTAGCCAAGTACACTTCATCCCCGCGCTCGACCCAGTAACGAATCCATTGTTGCGCAATCGGGGAACGTCCATCGGCGACGAAAAGAATCCGCATACTAGCCAATATACCACAAAACGTCTTTGCTACCTCTGCTGTTCGATAAATATGGAACACTTTTGTACCCGGAATAAGGTGCACGTGCAGGAGGGGTATGGGAGTGCCTGCGGTATGCTCGTACATGTCTTGGGATCATCCCTATTACAACAAGATGACCGCCACCATAGGCGGTCATCCGTTTTCGGCAGAACACGACCACAAGCAGGGGGGAAGTCAAGCGGTTTCTGCTTTGACCAGCCCAAAGGTCACTGTTTCGCCATCGAATGTATCCTGATTGCGGGCGGCCTCGGGCGGTGGCGCTTGAAAATCGAGCGTTACCGTCAACGTCTCGGTGACCAGGTACTCGCGATGGGCTTCAAGCGCTTGGCGTAGCCCGGGCGTCGCTTCCACAAAAAGATGAATACGGTCAGCGACCTCAAGCCCGGCTGTCTTGCGCAAATCTTGCACGCGGCGGACAAATTCACGCGCCAGACCTTCGCGCACGAGCTCGGGGGTCAAATCGGTAACCAGTGCAGCCAGGTACGCCCCCTCGGCAGCGACAGCAAAACCCGCTTTGGGATCAGCGCGCACTTCAACTTCCTCAGGCAAAATCTCAAAGGTTTCGCCGTTGACCGTGATAGACAAAGGCTGTCCGGCGAGCATTATCGGCGCTGCCTGAGAAGCATCCAGAGCTAGGATAGCTTTCTGAATGGCTGGGAATTTGTTTCCATACTTCTGGCCAAGTTGCTTCGGCAGAGGTTTTAGACTGAAGGTGGCTGCTTCGCTTGAGGTGTCTAGCAAACGAACGCGTTTGACGTTCAGTTCATCTGCGATGAGGTCAGCGTATGTCTCAACGGCATGGCGTTCGTCCGGCCGCCCGACTGCAAAGGCGGCCTCTTGGAGTGGCTGACGCACTTTTCGGTTGGCCTTCTGGCGTGCTGAATGGCCAAGTGAGACCAATTTCATCACCAAAGCCATCTCGCGGTTGAGTGTTTCGTCAATCAGCGCTTCATTGGCTTGTGGCCAAATAGTCAGGTGCACTGATTCGGGTGCGTTGGGGTCCACCGAGCGTACCAGATTCTGGTAGAGTTCCTCGGCCATGAAGGGCATGGTTGGCGCAAGGAGTTTTGCCAAGGTGACCAGTGTTGTGTAGAGAGTGGTATACGCGGCCTGTTTGTCAGCGTCTGATTCTGATTTCCAGAAGCGACGTCGTGAACGGCGCAGATACCAATTGGAAAGCACTTCGACGAATGACTGAATCGGTCGAGTTGCGCCGGTCACATCGTATGTCTCTAGCGCCTGGGTTACATCTCGCACCAAGGCGTTGAGGGCTGAAAGCATCCAGCGATCCAGATTGGTGTAAGCAGGGGTGATGGTCGATTGAGCGGGATTCCATCCGTCGAGATTGGCGTAGGTGACAAAGAACGAGTAGACGTTCCACAAGGTGAGGGTGAATTCGCGCAGGACATTCGTGACCAGGTCTATTGAGAAGCGCCGTTCCTGGCCGGGAGGGCTAGCCGTATAGAGATACCAGCGGAAGGCATCGGCGCCGTTCTTTTGGATGACATCCCACGGGTCAACAATATTCCCACGTGATTTGGACATCTTTTCGCCTTTTTCGTCCAAAATCAATCCAAGGCAAATGACGTTTTTGAAGGCGACCGAGTCCATCAGCAGGGTGGCAATCGCATGGAGGGAGTAGAACCAGCCGCGGGTTTGGTCTACCGCCTCGCAGATATAATCGGCAGGGAATTGGCGCCGAAAGAGCTCCTGATTTTCAAAAGGATAGTGCCACTGAGCATATGGCATTGCACCAGAATCGAACCAGACGTCAATCAAATCTGGGACGCGACGCATCACACCTCGACAAGTTGGGCATGGGTAGGTGACTTCGTCTACATAAGGGCGATGCAAGTCAAGATCCGAGAGATCGCGCCCGACTTTTTGGGAAAGTTCTGCTACCGAGCCGATACATTCGCGCGTCCCGCATTCGCATTCCCAAATGGGGAGTGGCGTTCCCCAATAGCGTTCGCGCGAGAGTGCCCAATCAACGTTATTTTCCAGCCAATTGCCGAACCGGCCTTCCTTAATGTGCTCAGGCACCCAGTTGATCGTGCGATTCAGCTCAACCATACGTTCCTTGAATTGGCTGGTGCGGATGTGCCAGGCATTGCGGGCGTAGTAGATCAAGGGGGTATGGCAACGCCAGCAGAACGGATAGGTGTGGGTGTAGGTTTCAGCACGGAAGAGTAGACCGCGCTCGTGTAGGTCGCGAATAATCAGGGGGTCAGCATCTTTAACAAACATTCCACGCCAGGGTGTCACCTCGGGGATAAACGTCCCATCGATCTGGACAGTGATGAGTATGGGCAGGTCGTTTTCGCGCGCGGCTTGCATGTCCTCGGCGCCAAAGGCCGGCGCGATGTGCACCAGCCCCGTGCCATCCTCGGTTGTGACGAACTCACCCAGGACAACATAGTGAGCGGGTTTAGCGGGTGGCAGGAAGGTGAAGAGCGGGCGATATTTGAGGCCTTTGAGTTTCTTACCCTTGAACGATTCCACGACCTTCACCTGTTCGCTGCGAAAGACTTTCTCGAGCAGGGGGAGCGCCAGGATGAGGTATTCCTTTTGTCCATCTTCTTGAAGGCGTTCGACGGTTACATATTCGACCTCTGGGTGAACGGCGACGGCTACATTTCCTGGGAGCGTCCATGGTGTGGTCGTCCAGACCAGGAGTGAGGTCTCGGGGCGGTCGACCAAAGGCAAGCGCACAAAGATTGATGGGTCTCTGGCTTCGTCGTAGCCGAGCGCCACTTCATGGTCGGAGAGGGTGGTGCCACAGCGTGGGCAGGAAGGGACGACCTTGTAGCCTTGGTAGAGCAAATTGCGTTCCCAAAATATTTTCAGGATGTGCCAAATCGACTCAATGTAGTCATTCGTATAGGTGACATAAGCGGTATCGAGGTCTACCCAAAAGGCAATCCGGTCAGTCAGTTTTTCCCATTCCTGGATGTAATCGAAGGCTGACTTACGGCATTCGGCATTGAATTTGGCAATTCCATATCGCTCAATGTCTTGTTTATTCGTGAACCCATGTCGTTTTTCGATTTCGATTTCAACCGGTAGGCCGTGCGTATCCCAGCCGCCGCGGCGGATGACATGGTAACCGCGCATAATCTTATACCGTGGGAAGACATCCTTAAACGCACGCGCCAGGACATGATGGACACCCGGTTTGCCGTTAGCGGTTGGTGGTCCTTCAAAGAAAACATACTCTGGCGCACCGCGCCGTTGCTCAGTGGTTTTTTCAAAGATTTTTTGTGTTTTCCAGAACTTTAGAATACCTTCTTCCAGAGCAACTACATCGAGCTTAGGAGAAATGGGACGAAACATAAAACACTCCTGACAAATGGTTTGCGCACGTTGATATGATGGCCGGTCTCATGGTCATAATCAAAAGCGCTCATCCCTTCAGGGACGAGCGCACTTGCTCGCGGTACCACCCTGTTTCCTGCCACTTGGCAGGCACTCAGTGGAGTACGGCACATAGGGCTTATACTCCTGTCCCGCTAACGGTGGACAATTCCGGCGCCCCTACTCTCCGACCCATAGCCGGATTTCAGTTTGCGGCTCCGGGAGGATTTTCCGTTTCTTCTGCTGCCCCGGCTCACACCGTCCCGGGTTCGCTGACAGCGTGCAGAAACGTACTCGTTCCCATCATTGCCTTTACGATGACGAGATTATACCTGCATCATTTCTCTCCAGCAAGGTCAACAATGAAGTCTTCAGGGCTTTTCGAACTTGGGACGCTTCTCGTAACCAGTTGGGAGTAGACTATCCAACATGCAGAGATAGCCAAAGCACACTTTGAACAGCATGAGGACTCTCTGCCTACGAGATGACCATCAAGGCTTTTCAGGCGCTATGTTGCAAACATG
>JANWWB010000361.1 GCA_025056515.1 Anaerolineales bacterium | reverse complement strand
TCCTCCACCTATTATGTTCGATGTAGGCTGGGTGACCAAACCCGAGAGGTACTGGAATGTCGGCGTGCTACTTGTTCTTGCGAGGCTACCAACGTTCTGAAATACGATGCTGTCTCTACCTATCAACACTCGATAAAAGTGTTTGGCTTTGTTGGCATGCGAATTCAAAGGGGGATTAATCGGGAAAGAGGGGAAGATGCCCTAGAGAGATGACGTTAATCCACTGTTCTCGATCACCTTCGGTTAGGATCGCTGCTTCGCAGACCACCTCAGCTCCCGCTTTTTGCATGACGGTTTTCATCCCCTCTAGGGTCGAACCGGTGCTGATGACATCGTCAACGAGAACGACCTTTTTCCCGCGAGCTAGTTCTTGGTCTTTCTCATCGAGGATGAGGGTTTGTGGTTCTCCGGTAGTGATCGAGAGAGTCTCAGCGATAATCGCAGCCCCCATATACGATTTGTAGCTCTTGCGTAAAACAATATATGGCTTGCCAGTTTCAACCGAAAGGGCGTAGGCTAAAGGAATAGCTTTGGCTTCGGCGGTGACGAAAAGGTCGTACGAAATGTTTTCTAGCTTCTTCGCTAATGCAGCGGCCGCAACTTGCACAAGCTCTGTATCACCAAGAATGTTCAGGACAGCAATCCGAAGACCCGGCTTGACACGAAATAGAGGAAGTGCTCGTTTGACGCCGGCAATCTCAATCAGATAGGTTTCTTGGTTGTTCACGGTAGGCCTCCTGAATTTTTGTGTATAGTTTATCATGCTTCCTAGCGGATGTCATATCCAGGACTGGTTTGAGATCTTTGGGACCTGTAAGGTTCTTGAAGCCCGCGAATCAACTCTGTTCGTGTTAAAATTCCCCTGATGAAAACCTCGGACTTCGACTACGATTTACCACCTGAATACATTGCCCAGACGCCGGTTGAACCGCGCGACTCTTCGCGCTTGCTTGTTCTACATCGTGATACTGGGACGATCGAGCACGCCATTTTCCGCGAGATTGGTCGTTACCTTCGGCCGGGTGACTTGCTTGTCCTGAACCAGACGCGCGTCATTCCGGCGCGCCTGTATGCTCGCAAAGCAACGGGCGGGCGAGTCGAACTCTTACTTCTACGCAAGCGAGATGATCATACCTGGGAAGCACTGGTGGGCGGCAAAGGTTTGCGTGTAGCCAGTAAGATAAAAGTGGAGAATGGCCCAGAAGTTGAAATTTTGGAAATCTTGCCTGGCGCCGAACGCCTCGTCCGCTTTAGCGAACCTATCGAGCCGTATTTCCCGAACATCGGCCATATTCCGCTCCCTCCCTACATTCATACTCCCCTCATCGACCCTGAACGTTATCAGACCGTCTACGCTCGCCATCCCGGCTCTGCAGCCGCACCCACAGCTGGTCTACACTTCACATCGCGCTTGCTCGAAGAACTTCAGGCACAAGGAATCCGATTGGGTTGGGTCACCTTACACGTTGGACTAGATACTTTTGCCCCTGTCACGGAAGACAATCCCGCCGAACACAAAATGCATACGGAATGGTGCGAACTTCCACCGGAAACCGCTGATCTCATCAACCAGACCCATCGGCAAGGCGGGCGAGTGGTTGCCGTTGGAACGACCTCGGTCCGGACCTTGGAAAGCGCCTCAGTCCAGACCCCGGCTGGTGAACCCTTGACCGCCCATCCTGACCACCGTCCACTGTCCATCGTCCAAGCATTTTCTGGCCCTACCTCCCTCTATATCCTTCCTGGCTATCAGTTCAAAGTTGTGGATGCCATGATCACCAATTTTCATCTGCCGCGCTCAACGCTCATCATGCTTGTCAGTGCCTTCGCTGGCCGTGAGACCATCCTGAATGCTTACGAAGTTGCCAAACGCGAGGGCTATCGCTTTTACTCCTTCGGCGATGCGATGTTAATTCTATAGAACAGAAATGATGATCTCGTAACCAATAACCGATCTCTAATCCTAATCCCTGATGACTGACCTTCTCTACTATTCCCACCCTCTCCTCCTCGACTTCCCTGCCGAAGTGACCGAGACCTTCATCTTGCCTGCTGGTCGGTTTGGCGCTCTCCTCCGCGCTACCGCTTTTTACCCCACCGGAGGCGGGCAAGAACACGATACCGGTTTCATCGGTGAGGCCGCAGTCCTAGACGTTTATAAGGATGAGAATGGGCATGTTGTCCACGTCCTTGACCGGCCACTTGCTCCTGGCGAATATCCTGCTCGCGTGGACGGCGAACGCCGCCTGCGCGCCATGCAGCACCATACCGGTCAGCATCTGCTCAGCGCCGTCC
>JANWWB010000350.1 GCA_025056515.1 Anaerolineales bacterium | reverse complement strand
TCATCGCGGTAGTTGGCTACAGGGTAATCGTCGGGGAAGAGCAGTTCGTTTTTGGCGCGTGATATAGCGGCATGGACAGACGGAGCGCGATAGGATTTCTCGTCCAGGTTAAGGTCTCGGATGGCGGCCTTAATCAGGCGTTCCTGATCTTCGGTGTCGAAGATAACGTAGTTTGAGTCAAAAGGCAAATAGTCTGCCTCACGACGTAGGATGCGAGCGCAGATGGCATGGAACGTGCCCAACCACAGCCCATCAGTGGTCAAGCTTCCCAACAGGGAGGAGACGCGGTTCTCCATTTCGCGCGCAGCTTTATTTGTAAACGTCACGGCAAGGATCTGCCAAGGGCGCACACCTTGCCCAGCAATCAGGTACGCAATGCGTTGGGTCAGGACGCGCGTCTTTCCCGAACCAGGTCCGGCTAAGACAAGAACAGGTCCGGCGCCTGCTGTTACCGCTTGGCGCTGTTGGGGGTTGAGTTGGGTCAGAAAATCCATTCGATAGGAAAATCAAGGGGAAAAGAGAGAGTAGCGAGCAGGCTTTGAAGTTCTCTACTCTCCCTGACCCCTTTTTGCTCTAAAGTTGAGATGTGCAATACGGACAGCGGCTGGCTTTAATCGGAATGGTTGAGAAGCAGAAGGGACATTCTTTGGTGGTCGGTTCGGCAGGAGCCGGTGCGGGTTTTTTGCGCAGGGAGTTGATGCCTTTCACCATCAGGAAGATGACAGCGGCGATGATAAGAAAATCTACAATGGTTTGTAAGAACATGCCGTAGTTGATCGAAGCTTCGCCAACTTTGACAGACAAGCCGCTGAAATTGATTCCACCCAATGCTAGGCCGATAAGAGGCATGAGGATATCATTGACCAGTGAGGCGACAATCTTGCCAAATGCCCCACCGATGATAACGCCTACGGCCAGGTCAATGACGTTGCCTCGCATGATGAACTCTCGAAATTCTTTCCACATAAGAGCCTCCTTAGACGTGTGAAATGATGATTCGATTGTACCGTCAGGGAGAGGGGATGTCAACGCGCACATTCGGGGGTTTGGACATGAATCCGAATCTTTGTGATGTTTACTCCAGAGACACAGAGTCGCAAGAGTTTGAGCCTTCACACCTGGTGCATTGGGACTTTTGTCTTACTCATCATGCCTGAACTCGGCTGTCTCCAAAGCCTTGGAGGTCTGTTTGTGGGAATTCGCCCAAGGCGCCTAGGGCAATTACATCGTGTCAGTACGCTGTTGGGCGAGGAAGAACATCAAATCAGGTGTTTTCGGGAATAGCGTATAATCTAGTCAGCTATGCCGATTTTTTGTCCTTTGGAAGGACTATGAACCACAGAATCTTTCTTGCGTTTCTCCCTGTGCTTCTAGCGGTTATGGCAGCCTGCCGACCTGTTGAGGTTCCTCCTACTGGATTGCCTACAGAAACAACGAAAGCGACTCCGACCCCAACACCCCCTCCTATCGAGCTGACGGTCTGCTTGGGGAACGAACCGGTTAGCTTATACCCGGTCAACAATCCTTCCGCTTCGGCGCGCTCGATTCTGGCGATGATTTACGATGGGCCGGTGGATGTGCTCGATTATCGATATGAACCGGTCATTTTGGAGCGGCTTCCCAGCTTGGAGAACGGTGATGCCCAACTTGTGCGCGTCTCAGTTTACACAGGGGATGAAGTGGTAGACGCCGAAGGCACACCGGTCACGCTCAAAAAAGGGGTGCGTATTCGCCCTGCCGGTTGTCGTCATCCGGATTGTGTGGTGGAGTACGATGGTAAGACAGAAATGGAGATGGATCAGCTCATTGTAACCTTTCGTTTGAAGCCAAATATTCGCTGGTCTGACGGCAAGCCGGTCACGGCCGATGACTCGGTCTATGCGTATGAGGTCGCTAAGGCGTCTGGAGTCTCATACCTGGTTGCCCGCACCCAGACCTACGAGGCAGCTGACGACTTGACTGTCCAATGGTGGGGGCGTCCGGGCTTTTTGGAGCCGAATTTTGTTTTGAGTTTCTTCTCCCCTCTGCCCCGCCATGCTTGGGGAGCCATTCCAATCGACCAATTGCCCGATTCTGTTCAGTCTTCACTCCAACCAATTGGCTGGGGACCGTATCAGATTGCCGCATGGGAGCATGGCGACCATATGGTGCTTGTCAAGAATCCCTATTACTTCCGCGCTGCAGAAGGGTTACCGCAAGTGGACAAGATTACTGTGCGCTTTGTCCCAAATCCAGAGCAGGCGATGGCCGAATTGTTAAGCGGCGGCTGTGACATTCTCGACCCGACAATTCCGTTGGATGAGCAGGTTGGGGCTTTACGAACCCTTGCTACCGAGGGAAAAGTTCGCTTTCTGACCGTCGAAGTTCCTGTTATGGAACAACTGGCTTTTGGGGTTCGGCCGGCAGCGTATGATAACGGTTACAACCCTCAATTTGACCGCCCAGATTATTTCAGCGATGTGCGCGTCCGTCGAGCAATTGCTTTGTGCATTGACCGCCAAGCGATTATCGAGACCGTGCTCTATGGGCTCAGCAGTGCACCGGATGGGTTTGTTCCGGAGTGGCATCCATTCCATGCTAGGGGGCTGCCTGAGTATCGTTACGATGTTACTACGGCACAGGCTTTGCTTCAACAAGCCGGTTGGATAGACAGCGATGGAGACCCTACTACGCCGCGGCGGGCATTGGGAATCCCAGGCATCGCTAACGGCACCCCGTTAAGTTTGACCTACTTGACCACCCAAGCCACTCAGCGCGTTCAGGTGGCTCAAATGATTGTTGAATCGCTTGCGGCATGTGGAATACAGGTCAAGGTTGAGTATTTGCCTACTGAAGCGTTTTATGCTGTCGGTCCCGAAGGACCGCTCTTTGGTCGGAACTTTGAGTTAGCCGCCTTTGCAATGGGTATCAGCGGTGTTCAGCCGCCGTGTGAGTGGTATACTTCTGCCGAAATTCCTCGCCCTGAGAACCGGTGGATAGGCACGAACGTCAGCGGATACAGCAATCCGGCCTTCGATGTCGCATGTGCCACTGCACGTCAAGCCCTTCCGGGCGAAGCCGAATACCTTGTCGGTTTCCAACAGGCGCAACAAATCTTCGCTGAAGAGCTGCCGGTTTTGCCGCTCTACTGGCGTGTGCGCCTGGCAGCAGCGCGGCCCGAGATCTGTGGGTTTGCGCTCAATCCAACGATAGCAACCGGCTTATGGAATATTGAGAACGTAAGTGTTGGGGAAGAATGTTCTCCCTAAGGCGATTTTGTTTACGGATGCGAAAACAGTCCCTTCGAATGCTCTGGATGTAGAGCAAAGGGGTCGGTTGATTACTAGGATTTCACAAACCGCAATCATAGAAAAGCCAACGGGCTATATCTGAACTTTCTGAAAATTGCTCCTTTGACCTGGATCAAGATGTTTGGAAAAAAGAGGATAAAAATGCTTGTTGTAGAGTATCGTGTCACTGCAAGGTGGCGCAGCTGCCGAAGCAGCCTCCCAGATTAGTTTGGAGGACTTCGTCGT
>JANWWB010000283.1 GCA_025056515.1 Anaerolineales bacterium | reverse complement strand
GGGGCTGGGTTAAGACGCGCGAATATGCGGCGATGAAGCTGACCCTCTACTTGTTTGTCGGATCGGTGATTGCCCTGGTCGGCGCGCTGGCAATGTATTGGACGAGCGGTTTGCATACCTTTAACCTGCTCAAGCTCGAGCAGGCCGGTTTCAGCCCCTTGTTCCAAAAAATTTGGTTCTTACCGGTCTTTCTCGGCTTTGCCGTGCTGGGCGGCATCTTCCCCTTCCATAACTGGTCGCCGGATGGCCATGTCGCTGCGCCGACCGCCGTTTCAATGTTCCATGCGGGCGTTCTGATGAAACTAGGTGCGTTTGCAGCGTTGCGGGTGGGAATCATGCTGATGCCCGAAGGCGCAAAGTTCTGGGCGCCGTTGATCATGTCGCTGGCGCTGATCAATATCGTCTATGGCGCATTCATCGCCAGCGTCCAGACCGATTTTAAATACGTCATCGGCTTCTCCTCGGTCTCCCATATGGGATTGGTGATGATGGGCTTTGCTACCCTCAACCAAGACGGTATGCTCGGTGCAGGCTTGCAGATGTTCTCGCACGGCGTGATGACGGCGCTCTTCTTTGCGGTTGTCGGCATGGTCTATGATCGGGCGCACACGCGCGAGATTCTTAAACTCGGCGGGATGATTAAACCCTTACCGTTGGCGGGAATCGGCCTGATCGTCGGCGGTTTGGTCTCGATGGGGATGCCGGGCTTCTCTGGTTTTGTGGCTGAGTTCCCCATCTTCCGAGGCATTTGGAAGACGGACCTATGGTGGATGGCAATTGTAGCTGCAGTCTCGATTGTCGTTACTGCTTCGTACGTACTGCTGGTTGTTCGGCGTGTCTTTTTTGGCAAAATGCCGGAAGAGTTTGAGGGACACATCCCGCCGATGACGATTTACGATAAAGTGGCTCTGGTCCTTTTGATGGCCTTTATGATCGGGATTGGGATTTTTCCTGCGCTGATGGAGCCTTGGGTGCTTTCGGGCGTACAATATATCCTTGCCCTGCTGGGAGGTGCGTAAATGAACATCTTCGTCCCCATTTTCCCCGAAATCTTGCTCCTGGCGTTGGGCGTTCTGATTTTGATTCTTGACCCGTTCTTGAAGCGGGACGAGGTGCGTCGTCCCTTCTTGGGGTGGTTTACGGTGGGGGGCTTATTGCTTATTCTACTCTTGAGCTTATTCTTCGCCCGTCCCGGCAACCCAACGCTGGCTTTTGGTGGCATGATTCGCTTCGATGGGCTGGGCTTTCTCTTCAAGATGTTTTTCCTTTTTGCCGCCTCGGTAACGTCCCTCTTCTTTATGGACGAGGAAAAACTGGCCTATCGAGCCGAAGCATATGTCTTATTGATCGCCTCTACCTTGGGGATGTCGCTGATGGCCTCTGCGGCCGACTTAGTGATGCTCTATTTGGCGATTGAAACCGCCTCGGTTCCGCTCTACGTTCTGGCCGGATTTCTCAAAGAAGATGATCGATCTACCGAGGCAGGTTTCAAATACCTGCTCTTTGGCGCAATGGCTTCGGCGGTTTTGCTCTATGGGTTTAGTCTGGTGTATGGTCTGACCGGTAAAACCGGTTTGACTGACTTGGCGCTCTATTTCAGCAATTTCGATATCGTTGTGGCCGGGGTCTCTTTCCTGATTCTGGTTGGGTTAGCTTTCAAGATCTCGGCTTTTCCCTTTCATTTCTGGGCACCGGATGTTTACCAGGGTGCGCCGACTTCCGTAGCGGGTTTTCTTTCCACGGCTTCGAAAGCCGCCGGTTTTGCCGTGTTGCTGCGCCTATTCGTGACCATCTTTCCGGTCGTGAATGCGGATTGGAGCCTCATCTTGGCGATTGTGGCAACCCTGACCATGACGGTTGGCAACCTCATTGCTCTGGCCCAGAAAGATGTCAAACGACTGCTAGCCTATTCATCCATTTCCCATGCCGGATATGCCTTGATGGGCGTTGTTGCTTTCTCGCAGTTGGGAATCACAAGCGTTGTCTTCTATTTGATAGCCTATGTCTTGACCAATCTGCTTGCGTTTGGGGTTGTTTTAATTGTCGGTAAGACAACCGGTTCAGACGAATATCCTGCCTACAACGGCTTAAGCCGCCGCAACGCTCCCTTGGCTTTGGCGATGTTGGCAGGTTTCCTTTCCTTGTCGGGGATGCCTCCGTTCGCCGGGTTTGTCGCTAAGTTGTATATTTTCCTGGCTGCAATTCAGGCGGGCTGGATTTGGTTGGCCATTGTTGGCGTCTTGAACTCGATTGTCGGCCTGTACTACTACTTAAATGTCTTGAAATACGTGTATCTCTTCCGTCTAGAAGGGGAAGACGAAGAAAAGCACCCGGTGCCGGTTTCGCGTCCGGCGGCGGTTGCCATGCTGGTCTTGACGGTAGGGGTTGTGCTCTTGGGTACCGTCTTTGGCCCTTGGTTTGGATTCGCAGAACAAGCGGCTCGTTCCTTGTTCTAGACGCTCTTCTATGCCTTTGATATAATTTCGCCGTTATGACTGATCCCAAGCAGCGCTCTCCTCATCCCTTGCTGCCGATTCTTAATCAGATGGGCAATCTCGCAGCGCAGATTGCCGGCGTTAGTCTACTGCTGATCTTCGGGGCTGTATTCGGCGGACAATGGTTGGATAAACTGTTTGGCACGGGACATGCCATCTTGATTGCTCTCGTTATTGCCATCGGTCCACTTTCCTTGCTTTTGACCTTTCGACTGGCGATGCGTGCCGTTCGGAATCTACCACCTCCGACGGTTGCTTCGACAAACATCCAATCTGACGAAAAGGAGGATTGAAGGGTGAGTCACGAAGCCAAACCCAAGCGACGTTTTCATATCAAGACCACCCTCATCCTGGGGCTGTTTGCTCTAGGAGTCTATGCGGCGTTCATCGGACCGTCCATCCTCAAGCCAATTAGCCCGGTGGTTGTTCTTCCACCCGAAGAGACCGGCCTAAAGGTTGGGGGCTTC
>JANWWB010000261.1 GCA_025056515.1 Anaerolineales bacterium | reverse complement strand
TCTCTTTCTGGGATAGCATGGTTGTCGCAAGCGCGTTGAGTGCGGGTGTGCCTGTTTTGTATTCTGAAGATATGCAACATGGGTTAACGGTTGAAGGGCAGTTGCAGATACGTAACCCATTTCTCTAGTGCAATTAACGCCCCCCCTTTTCAAGTCATTACTATCCCTGTCGAGGAAGCCGAATCCTGGTGTACACAACTTAACATACTAGCGATGATAAGGAAGGTTTATGAAACCCATTATTCTCGTTTTGATTGCTCTCATGTATGGCCTCGATCTAGCGCTAACCCTACTGAATTACCGTTACAGCAAGCGCCCTTTGCCTCCAAGTGCCCAAGGAATCTACGATCACGAGACATACAATCGCTGGTTGAATTATTCTCTCGAGACCATGCGATTGGGTATCTTGAGTAGCGGAGTAATCACGGCTATCCTATTGGGATTAATGGGCTTCAATGTCTTTGGCTGGGTAGAACGCCTGACCGCCTCCTGGTTTTCCCATCCTATCCTACAGACACTTGCGTTCTTGGGTATCTTTGTCCTTTTGACAACTTTCCTCAGCCTGCCTTTCGACTATTACCGCACTTTTGTCATTGAAGAAAAATTCGGCTTCAATAAGACGACACTCAGAACATTTGTTTTGGATCACCTGAAAAGCTTGGCCCTTGCCACCATCTTGGGTGGAGCAATTGTAGCGCTCTTGAACTGGCTATATCTAAATTTCCAGGCACGTTTGTGGCTCTTTATCTTGGCAGCTTGGTTGATTCTCTCGATTGTCCTGGTGATTGTGTTTGTGCTGAGTACAAAGGTTTTCGTTAAAATCTTCAACAAACTCACTCCCCTGCCCGAGGGACCACTTAAGGAAAAAATTGCAGCACTGGCCGAGAGCGTTGGTTTCCAGGTGCGCGCCATCTCGGTCATGGATGCTTCGAAGCGTTCTACAAAACTCAATGCCTTTTTCAGCGGCCTCGGACGGACACGCGAGGTGGTCCTTTTTGATACATTGCTTGAACGACTCCCCGAAGAAGAGGTCCTTTCCGTAGTAGCCCATGAACTTGGTCATGCCGTCCATAAAGATACGCTGCGCTTATTGGTGACCCGTATTCTTGTCCTTGGGCTGTACGCTGCCGTCATCGGTGCGATCCTACAAAGCCCGGCGCTTGGAGAAGCCTTTGGACTTTCGGGAGTGCACTTCGGTTTCAGTTTGGTGCTGTTCAGCATCCTGGTTGAGCCATTAGAGATTCTTCTCAGCCTGCCGCTGAACGCCCTCAGTCGCCGAGCCGAATATGCTGCCGATGCATTCGCCGCCCGTAAGGTCGGCGCTGAAGCCACCGGCCGTGCTCTACGCATCCTGGCGCAGGAGAATCTGGCCAATCTCAATCCCCATCCGCTTTATGTCCTTTTCCATTATAGCCATCCCCCTATTCCGGCACGGCTGGAGGCCATTGCACAGATTCGTGAATAAGGATTAAGGTACCATGGTGTTCAATCCACTCGGTCTCCTTGCCGCTCTTGCTGCTTTTCTCGGAATCTGGTTTGGTCATGTGACCGTTCGTAAGGTCGAGGCAAGAGTGCCCGTGCTCTGGCCTGCAGTGGTATTCTTTGTGCTGACAGGCTTGTTGATGGAATGGCTTTCGCTGATCTTGCCGATGTTGGCACTCAAAACAATCACCGGCATCCTGGGTATTACCTTCCTATGGGATGCAGTCGAACTCCTCCGCCAAGAACGACGCGTGCGCAAAGGACATGCCCCGGCTAACCCGCACAACCCCCGCCACGCTCGCTTTCTCGCCGAAGAAAACAGCCGTGCTACCACAATCGATTGGCTAGAACAGGACCCATCTCCCTACTAACCCTTCTCTGGTCCTTTTCGGCAAGGGCTTGTTCCTGGTGATTAAGCAATGCTATTCTCTGCATCCATCCCTCCTATGTTCGGACTTGTCATTGGTATTCTCACCCTATTGATCATCGGTCTCGGGTTCCCCCTGGTCATCCTGACGGAACGTTATTTGGGCTATCTATGGTGGCCGTACATGTTGGGGATTGGCATGGTCCTGATTGGCTTAGCCTGCTTCCTTCCAGGGGATATTGCGTCCGCTTTAGTTGGCGTGTTAGGCGCAACATTTGCTTGGGGAGCAACCGAGCTGCGCGACCAAGCGCGGCGCGCCGAACTCGGCTGGTTCCCCTATCGCCGATACAAAATCCGTCCTCCTCTGGCAGATAAAATTGCCCGTTGGAGAGCACCTAACCTCTAATCTACAACGAGTCAGGTGGGCAGTGCGACTGGGCAGATGACCCAAGGATCATGGCTTTCCTCCGCAACATCGGCGGCCGAGCAGTCAAGAACCCGCACAAAAAAAAAACGTGGCGCAAGCCGAGAGACTTGCGCCACCTTTCGTCATCCGCACCCCCCACCGGACTTATCGCGCTTCAATTCTAATTGAATGCGCGGCTCGAATTCGAGCTCTTCATATTTGAGCGGACTCGGATAGGATGAGCGGTACCGCGCCCCAAGTGCCCCTGGGAAGGTATAGCGCAATTGCTCGCTCTCAGCATGAGGACGGGGTATGATGTCCGGATCATCCTTGCCGAAGAAAGCAATCCAGTTATTAATACCGCCCTCCAGAATGTAGACATTCTTAATACCTTTGCCCACCAAATACTTCCAGGCTTGGGTTGCCAGCTCCTCGTCGTTGCTCATGAGGATGTAGACAGTGTTGTTGGTAAACGTAGCTTGCAGACGCGGAGCA
>JANWWB010000256.1 GCA_025056515.1 Anaerolineales bacterium | reverse complement strand
CAGTGACCAACACAATTACATCACAAGCATCAAGGATAGTCAGGGTGATATCCGTCAAATACGAGGTGGTATCTACCACAACATAGGCATACATACGACGCAAGTATTCTAACAATTTTGAAAATTGGTCAGCACTGACCTTCTCAGCATACTCTGGACGAGAGGGCGCAGCCAGGACATGCAGACCAGTTTGCGCATGTTTGACCATCACCTCTTCAATGATATCCGGCTCTAATTCATCCGCTCGCAAAGCCAAATCGAGGACGGTGTTCTTTCCTTGTTCATTCAGGAAAATGGCGACATCGCCGAACTGCAGATTCGCGTCTACTAAAGCGACGCGCGTCTCTTCGTTGTGTAAAGCAATCGCCAGATTGACCGCTAAGGTAGTGCAACCGTTCCCACCTTTAGGACTATAGACCATGATAATCCGTCCCTGAACGGCCGGTATTCCAATTGTCGGTTGAACCATCCCGGCCGTTGGAACGGCAAAGACTTGACTGCTACGGGCGCGCTCCTCCTGAGCCATTTTTCCGGCACGCTTAATCGCCGAAATCAAATCATCCGGCATAGGAGGTTTGGTCAAAAAGTCGCGCGCGCCAACTTGTAATGCCCGACGCATGTAGTTTGGGTCACCCTGAACGGTCAAAATAACAACCTGCACGAAGGGAACGCGTTGCCGAATTTGCTCGGTCGCAACAATGCCATCCATATCCGGCATATTGATATCCATGATCACCACATCAGGGCGAGTCTCTTCCGAAAGCTGGATGGCTTCCCGTCCATTGCGGGCTGCGCCGACCACTTCAATCGCGGCATCGAATTGCAATAACTTACGTATGTTTTCGCGCGTTTCGGCAATATCATCAACGATGAGGACGCGAATCTTTTCACCGTCCGGCATAGAATCGTCTCCCAGTATCCTAAAAATACAGATCAATAATATTATCTTCGCACTTGTTGACCACAGTTTATAGCATTCGTTCGATCATCATCGTTGGGCAAACAAGGTTCCAACAACTCATCGACACGCGGCTCAAGAGCATACGGCAATTTCGGCGGAAGTGTCACGTTGTATTGTGTCAAGAGATATTCTAACGTGGCCGCATACATCGGCTCATAGACCATCTTGTCGTTCGGACTACGCAAAGTCAAGGTAATTTTTGCACCACTATAGATAAGCCAGGTCAAGGTGACAGCATCTTGATTAGGAACCATCAGGGTAACTATATCGGGTCGTTCAATCGTGGTCGTTTGCTGTTCCTGGTTTTGCGGCGCAGGCGTAGGTGTCGTTCCTGGTGGAGGCGCAACCAGCTGGCTGGAGACTTCTTGCCCCGGCAAGGGGAACGTCCCCACATGGAGTACCTGTACATTCTGCAGAATCATTTGGCTGACCAGACGCGGCCGCTGCGTTTCACTAGGGACAACATAGAACGGCTGTTGTAAATCTTCATCAAACTGCACCCGACCAATAGGGCCGCCCTCACCAGCCCGAACCGATTGTGCCGTCAGGTTGATGATCTCTCCCTGGGTCAACTGCGTAGTAGCATCTTGTCCGGTTCCGCTCCCTATCAACAAGCCTCGACTATTAGCAGCCATGATACCGGCGGTGACATTCGGTAAAATTGTCTGATACGCTGCGTCCACATCCACCAAGAGCATGGTGACAATGACATTGACATAGTCGCCATCACGAATGCCATAACCTACAGACGTCAGTCGGGTGATTGGGATAGCAATCGCCGTATATCCATTTGGGATGTAGGGCGCCCAAGTCGAACCGGGCAAGTTGACATTCCCCGGCTCGCTGCTCAACATAGTATCCATAATCGGTACGCCTTGCGCAATCGCAATCCGAGGATATTTACCGACCACATCGGCTTTATTGGTAAATTCGCCCGCAACCAATTGCGACTCGGGAATCGGGATGGTCGCCAGCATATCCTCCGTAATTGGACGGCCAGGATAGATATTCTGCCCAGCAACTACAATCTCAATGGTACGGATAGCAGGAGTTGGCTGTGCAGATGGTGCAGAAGGTTGTGCCTGATTCTGGCGCATCCACCACAAATATCCTACCACGAGCAGTAGGATGAGAATCAAAGCCAGGTAGAGAAAAATGCGACCACGTCTCATACGTTTTTCCTTTCTGCAAGGTAATTTGTATGATGATTATACAGTAAAAATCCCTGAAAGAACATTGCCCTTTAAGTACATCTCTAGGACGGAAAGATAAATTCACAAGCAACCCGAACAGGGGGCTTGATCACTATATATATGAGATCAGCAAGGCCAATTGTTGAGCCAAATCATCTCCATAGGCCAAGCTACAATAGGGAACACCGAGTCGGGAGAGCGCAACATCCAGAAATACAGCATCCTCCGAGCGACCGCCGAACGTCTCCAAGCACAACCGAATGACCAGTGGCCGAAGATGCCGACGCAATAAAATTTCCACAGCTGAGACAAGCATTTCGCCTGGCGCTGGTGTAATTAGCATGACTACCGCTCCCAAAGGCAGGATGCGCGCCTGCCGAGAGACCATCTCGAGCAAGGAGATTTCCCCATCGGCTTGGACAAAGGTCAGGCTTTCCATCACCTTGTTGAGCTGTCTTTCTCCGCGTTCGCTCCATAGGCTGAAAAACTTGGCTGTCGAACAAACCAATCCGACAGATCGTTTTTTGAGAAGAAAATGGCGCGCTAGCGAACCTGCTGCGCTGACCGCATATTCAAACGAGTCGCGCGGCAAGCGGACCTGTGGTCTGCGGAACACGAGGCTTTCCTCCAAGAAAACCTGCGTTGCTTCTGGCAGAGAAGCATGTGCCTCTCGCTGCGCATCCAGGAAAATCCAAAGATCGGTCTGAGGGTCCTGTTCAAATTCCTTGACCATCAAACTTCCACGGCGCGCCGTGGTTGGCCAGTGAATGCGCTTCATGGGGTCACCGGGCAAATACTCTCGCACTCCGGAAGCATGTGGCGTAACCTCAGTTGTTCGAAGATGAACCGATTTGCCCGCCGGCAATCTTCCCGCAAGCGAAGCATGTTCTGGAATCGGAAAAATCATCGGAAAAACAAGCAAAGTTGCTTGGGCTGGGAACTCTTTTTCGACTTGAAAGAGACCAAAAGGATCATAGGTCACAAGACGAGTGGGTCCGAGGGGAAACACCCCGCGGCGGGTCAAAAGCGTACGGGCGATATAAAAGCGTTGTTCACGATACCGAAGGCGGGAAAGCAAGCGCGAGCCACTCGCCCCCGGCAGGGGCGATTCATTGAAGACTTCTACCCAAGGGCAGCCTGGCCAAGTTTCCACCCAGACTCGAAATTGCTCCGAAAAAATATCACCAACGCCAGCCCGATAGGAACGTGCTTCGCGCTGAAGGCGCAAGCCTCGCGCCAAGAAAAACGCCCAGCCTCCAGCTAAAGCCAACAGCAAGAGAAAAACATATCCCAAGCGCAAAAACAAAAGATGACCGCTGAGCAGCCAGAGGAGAGTAGTAGCCAGCAAGAAGAAGAACAGAAGACGGGGTGTAAGCGGTCGTTTCACACGCTCCAAGCACTCACTTCATCGAGAACGCTCCGCCCGGCACAGGCAGGGTAGCAAGAATTTCTAGAAGAATCCGCTCTGCCGTCAGCTCGCGTAAACGCGCCGCCGGATTGAGAAGGATACGATGAGCTAAAACAGGGACCGCTGCTTTCTTGATATCATCTGGAAGGACATAGTCCCTTCCAGCCCAAGCAGCCAACGCCTGCCCAACGCGCACAAGTCCAAGCGAACCGCGCGGGCTAACTCCCAGATATACATCTTCATGTTGACGAGTTCGGTTGACGAGTTCAACAGCATAACGCTTGACCGCTTCGGCAACGTAAACCTTTCGAACCAAATCGATCGCTTGTAGAACGTCTTCTTGAGAAGCTGTTGGCTCGAGCAATTCGATAGGATGTCGCAACTGCTGACGGTTTAAGATCTCCACCTCGTCGCTCGGCAACGGATAACCGATGCGAATGCGTAACAAGAAGCGGTCCAGTTCCGCTTCGGGCAAAGGAAAAGTGCCCTCATATTCGATCGGATTCTGGGTGGCCAACACCATGAATGGGCGCGGAAGAGGATGGCTGATTCCATCCACAGTTACCTGACGCTCTTCCATCGCCTCTAAAAGCGCTGCTTGGGTCTTGGGTGTAGCACGGTTAATTTCGTCGACCAGGACAATTTGAGCAAAGAGAGGCCCGGGACGGAACTCAAATTGGCCTTGTTGCTGGTTGTAAATCGAAACTCCGGTCACATCGCTTGGCAAAAGGTCTGGAGTAAACTGAAGGCGGTTGAACGAACACCCTAAAGATTTGGCTAGGCTGCGGGCGAGCATCGTCTTTCCTACACCGGGCACATCTTCGATAAGTACATGCCCTTCACACAACAAGCCAACCAACGTCCACTCAAGCGCCGAACGTTTGCCAACAATCACCTTTTCCAAATTGCTAAGGACTCTTTCCGCAAGCAAACGAACCGATTGCATCTTGCCAGGTTGCTCCTATTCACCGCCACCTCACTCAAAAGTGCCCGGAGATCCTGTATCGCTGAAACGCTGAGCACGCTGAGCACGCTGAAGGCGCTGAAAGTTGCCTACTCCCTTCCAAGCCTCAGCGCCTTCAGCCTCATCAGC
>JANWWB010000206.1 GCA_025056515.1 Anaerolineales bacterium | reverse complement strand
CTTTGTGCCAGCCCATGCTGTCCCTGCCAAGGTGGAAGCCATTCGTGCCTTAGGAGCGGAGGTGCACTTTGTTCCTGGTGGTTATGAACAGGCCGAGCAGAGAGCTATCGAGTATGCTCGCCAGGAAGGCAAAACGTGGGTCTCGCCCTATAATGATCCCCAAGTGATTGCCGGACAGGGTACCTTAGGCCGCGAAATCATTGCCGATTTGGCGCCTGGGCGGGTCCTAACAATTGTGGTGCCTGTTGGGGGTGGCGGAATGTTAGCCGGGATTGGAGCGGCGTTGGAAAAGCAGATGATGCGCCCGCGGCTTGTCGGCGTCAGTGCTGAGGCCTCGGCTTTCATGTATTCGCTCTATCATCGCGGTACGCAGCAAGGAGTGATGGACTTGCCTACCCTAGCGGATGGCTTGAGCGGAGCAATTGAACCGAACTCGTTGACCATTTCTTTAGTCAAAAAATATGCCGACGACTTTTTAACGGTCTCTGAAGATGAAATCGGACGGGCGATTGTATTTGCCTGGAGAACATATGGTCAAATTATTGAAGGGTCGGGCGCGGTGGGATTGGCGGCCTTTTTGGCTGGGAAAGTTGCACCTCCGGCACTGGTGGTTATTTCGGGGGGCAACATTCAGCCTGAAGTCCATGCCGATCTTTGTCGGCGATATGGAGAAGGGCAAGTCTAGGGAAAACCATGCGTCCTCCTCGGCTACTGATTGGCTCGCTTCTTGTGGTGTTCCTGATTTCCCTTCTGGAAGGGACGTTTGGGAATGTTGGGGCGGCTTCGTATTCGCCAGAGGTGGAACGCGCTCGCGCCATTCTCGAAGAGATGACGCCAGAAGAACGCGTAGGGCAATTGTTTCTGGTCACGTTTAAGGGGACAGAGACCGGACCCGAGACGCCTATCTACGACTTAATTCGCAATCACTACATTGGTGGCGTGGTCCTTCTGACACAAAATGACAACTTTCTCGACGCACCCGAGACGCTTTCAGGGGTGGTGGACCTGATTAGCCGTTTGCAACAAGTGGAATGGGAAGCAAGTTTTCAAGCGGCGACCGGCGTTGAAGGGACAGCCTTATCCCAATATGTCCCTCTTTTCGTGGGCATAGCTCAGCCTGCTGCAGGCAGTCCGGATGCGCAAATTCTCTCTGGCTTGACGCCTTTGCCTAGTCAGATGGCGATTGGGGCGACCTGGGATACGACCCTGGCGGAAAAGGTGGGCAGAGTAGCCGGGGAGGAACTTTCACGTTTGGGGTTTAACTTGCTTTTTGGTCCTTCGCTCGATGTGTTGGAAGTGCCGGAAATCGCTGCCCGCAATGGACTGGGTACGGATGTTTTCGGTGGAGACCCTTTCTGGGTCTCGCAGATGGGGCGGGCGTATGTGCGTGGACTTCATCTCGGCAGTCAGAATCGTCTCCTGGTAGTGGCGCGCAGTTTTCCCGGTCGAGGAGCGACCGATCGCCCGCCTGGGCAGGAAGCGCCTACGGTGCGGAAATCGCTCGAGCAGTTGAAGCAAATCGAATTGGCGCCTTTCTTCGCCGTTACCGGGAATGCACCTGATATTTTGAGTATGGCTGATGGTTTGCTGGTTTCGCATATCCGTTATCAGGGTTTCCAGGGCAACATTCGCGCCACCACTCGTCCAATCAGTTTTGATTCCCAGGCCTTATCTCAATTGTTGGCGTTGCCGGCTTTAGCCAATTGGCGTGCGGCAGGAGGTCTTTTGGTTAGCGATGACTTGGGGAGCGCTACGGTGCGCCGTTTCTATGATCCGGCCGGTACGGGGTTTCAGGCGCGTCTGGCTGCGCGAGATGCCTTCTTGGCCGGAAATGACTTGATTTATTTAGGCAATCTTAAATCCAGTGACAGCGATGAATATGCCACAGTGTTGAGCGTCTTGTCCTTCTTTGTTCAAAAATATCGTGAGGATTCGGCATTTGCTCAGCGAGTGGATGCTTCGGCGGTGCGCATTCTGTCTGCTAAGTTGCGTTTGGTGGGGGAGTTCCGACCCGAAGCCGTTTTGCCGGATCCTCAGGCGCTCGAGGGCATCGGAAAATCAGAGAACGTGGTCTTTGAAGTAGCTCGGCGCGCTGCAACCCTGGTCAGCCCCTTAGGAGGAGAGCTGGAAACCGTCTTGCCGGAAGCGCCTGGCTTAGGAGATGACATGGTTTTTATCACAGATGTTCGTAACTTGACACAGTGTTCTCTGTGTATGCCTCGCTCCTTGATCGGCCTCCATGATATGCAACAAGCGGTCATTCGTCTGTATGGGCCGCGCGCTGGGGAGTTGGTTTCGCCTTCTCGCTTGTCGTCGTACTCGTTTGAGGATCTAAAGGCGCTTCTTGAGAATCAAGAAGCAGGTGTGGCGCTTGAAATAAGTCTGCGGCGCGCCGATTGGATTGTCATCAACTTACTGGATTCTGGCCCCTCTCAGGAACAGACGGCCGTACTGCGGCGCTTTCTTGCCGAGCGTCCTGACTTGTTTCGCAATAAAAATCTGGTCTTGTTTGAATTCGATGCGCCGTATTATCTGGATGCGACTGACATTTCTAACCTGACGGCTTATTACTGCTTGTATGGGAAATCAGGGCCTTTTTTGGATGTGGCTGTCCGTTTGCTCTTTCGTGAGATGACCCCTCAAGGGGCTTTGCCGGTTTCAGTGCCGGGGGTTGGCTATAACTTGTTCACTGCGCTAACGCCTGACCCGGGTCAGGTCATTCAGCTCTCCATAGATTTTCCTGCATCGCCTACAGGTGTTTCGGGGACACCGACGCCCGAAGCTCAGCCGACGCCGACCTTTCGGATTGGTGATACGATGACCGTCCGTACCGGTGTTATCTTGGATCATAATGGCCACCCGGTCCCAGACGGTACAACCGTCCAGTTTTTCCTGTCTCCCAGCGGGACAGGCGGAATCCTGCAACAAGTGGAGGCGGCTACGGTAGGTGGTGTTGCAACCGCTAGTTTCAATATTGTCCAAGCAGGTTTGTTGGAGATACGCGCGATCAGCGAACCGGCTATGACTTCAGTTATTTTGCAATTAGATGTTTCGAGCGATTCGTTCGCTGTCACTACGGTTGCTCCGACACAGGAACCAGGAACAAACCCAACCCCTTTACCTTCTCCTGTTCCAACCAGCGTTCCTGCCGCCGTAGAAGAGTTTGCCCCGAGGGCGAGCACTTGGTTAATGATGGTGCTTTTGTTATCAGGGATGGGAGCAGGTATCTACACCGTGGGCCGGCAGGTCGTCTCTGTGACTTGGTCAATCCGCTGGGTGTTGTGCACTGTGCTCGGAGGGGTGATTGGTTACACTTATTTGGCCTTACGTTTGCCGGGCAGTTCCCTGCTCTTTGAACAGACGCAATCTATCGGCGTAGGGGGAGTTGTGGTGGCAACCGCTCTCCTTGGCTGGGCGGCGGGCTATGTTTGGTTTAGGAGGCGCGCCTAGAAGAGGCAAATGACAATATCTTGCTCGGGGATGAAGGGTGGGGAAACGCAAAGCCTGAAGTGTAATCTTTGATGAGTTTGGAAGTGGCATCGACGGATGCGCTACCTCAGGCGGGGATGCCTTGTCCGCTATTTGCAGAAGCGCTCTTGTTTGGCGATCTAACTATCGGTTGTGATTTTTTCTAAGGAAGAAGAGAGGCTAACAGGCTGATGACGAGCAGCCCTAAGATGAGCCAGAAAAGGATGTTTTCGGGAGGGCGACTGAGCAGCAGCCTAAGCGAAGGCATGATTTGTCCAACCGTGTGGGCAGACAATCGATGGTCGTTTGAACCGAACAGGGCAGCGCGAAATTCTTCGATGCTGCTTGGGCGTTGGTTAGGGTGAAGCGCCATCGCCCATAGGATGGCTTTTTCGACGCGTGGGCTAATGGCGGGATTGATTTTCGAAGGGGGCGTTAGGCTTTCGGGATGCAGGAATCTCTGACGGGCATCTACAGGTGGAGTATTTGTGAGAAGATGATAGAGAGTGCAGCCAAAGGCGTAGATATCAGAGCGAACATCGGTGTGTAAGCCGTCTTCTCCGTATTGTTCGAGAGGGGTGTAGAGGGCCGTGCCGCGCCCATGAATGACGGTGATGGTCATCTCGTCTGGGACAAGCGCTTTTACCAGGCCGAAGTCTACCAGTTTAATGGTGTTGGCGGGCGTTAGTTTCAGATTAGATGGCTTTACATCGCGATGAATGAGCGGAGGGCTTTGTTGGTGGAGGTAAGAGAGGGCATCGCAAATTTGTGCTGCCCAACGCAAGACCAATTTCTCATCGAGAAAAGTGTTCTTCTGCTTTGCCTCTAACATGATGGTGCGCAGGTCAGGACCAGGGATGTAATCCATAACCAGATAGTCGTGTCGACCGATGGAGAAAAAGTCGGACACTTTGGGTAGGTTTGGGTGGTCCAGGCGCGCCAAAACAGTCGCCTCGCGCCGGAACTGAGCGCGAGCCTCCTTGAGTAAGTGGGGAGGGGTGGCGCGGTCGTGCTCGACTTCTTTAATGGCGCATTTACGTCCTTCGAGGCGTAAATCTTCGGCTAAGTAAATGTTTCCCATTCCTCCTTGGCCGATGCGCTCGAGGATGCGGTAACGCTTATGCACAACCTCGCCAGGTTTAAGCGCGGTGGGCATGCTGGATTCCAGTGATTCGCAGAGAACAATGTCGGCGTTTGTTTTTCCTGCGTACAGGTATTATAACCGCATTCGCCGCCTGTTCCTTCGCTTTTCGATTGTATGGTGGAAAGGGAAAGCTTGACCACAAAGGCCTTGATCGTACCTTGTCGTCTTCAGGACATCTTAGGGACATGCTGACAAAACAAAACACGGCTATGGAGGCCGTGTTTTGTTTTTACGTCTGGTGGCGGATTAACCTTTGATGGCTCCGGCAAGCAAGCCGCGCAGGAAATATTGTCCGAGAAAAATGTACACCAACAAAGTGGGCAAGGCGGCCAAGAAAGAACCGGCCATTTGCACATTCCAGGCGATGATTTGACTGCCGGCCATGTTATTTAGAGCCACAGTCACTGGCCAGCTTGTGTTGCCGGTTAAAACGACTGCGAAGAGGAAATCGTTCCAAGCAGAGGTAAATTGCCATATCAAAACAACGACAAAACTGGGAATGGAGATGGGTAATAGGATATAACGATAAATTCCCAACAGATCTGCTCCGTCCATTTTAGCGGCTTCCAACAATTCTTGAGGCACGCTGGCATAGTAATTTCGGAAGGTCAAAGTCGTGATTGGAATCCCGTAAATGATATGGGCGAGCGTCAATCCGGGCAGCCCAGTGAGACCGGCAGATTTCATGAATTGCACCAGCGGGATCAGGATGCTTTGGTAAGGGATAAACATTCCAAATAGGATCAGAGGAAAGATTAGATCTGCTCCCTTGAATTTCCATTTAGCTAAAATGTAGCCGTTAAGGGAACCCAGCATTGAAGAGATGAGGGTCGCTGGAATGACCATAGCGAAACTATTTCCAAAGGAAGGTGCTAGTTTGGAAAACGCCTCGATGAAGTTATCGAAGTGTATTCCCCGCGGCAGATGCCACATGGTTTTCAGGTCAACTTCTGCGAAACTCTTGAAGCTTGTGACCAGCATGACATACATTGGCAGGAGATAGAAAATCGCCAGCAGGATCAAAGGGAGGTAGAGCCAGTTCTTCCCTAGATGAAGTTTTTTGGTCATTCTTGAGTCTCCGTCTTCAGGGTGTAACGTATATACGGAATAATTAAGACGGCTACGCTAATGAGCAGGAGGATGCTGATTGCAGCGCCACGTCCATAGAAAAGACCGTCAAAGGTGGTTTGCCACATGTAAATTGCAGGCACATCGAGAGGAAGTTGCTTGCCGGCTACTGCGATAATCAAATCAAAGACTTTGAGGGACATATGGCCAAGGATAATCAGTGCGCTTAGAGTCACAGGGGCAAGCAGAGGGATCATGATATAGCGATAAATCTGAAAGCTATTTGCTCCATCAATCTGAGCTGCCTCGCGTAGTTCGATCGGAATGGCCCGCAAACCGGCCAGATAAAGTGCCATCGTATAACCGGACATCTGCCAAATGGCTGCTAGGGCAATGGCAGCAATGCCCCAAGTGGGGGTAGTGTGCCAAGCATTTTGTAAGAAGTCAAGATGAAGATAGGAGAACAAGAGATTGAAACCGCTTGTTCGAGCGCCTGTAGCGGGATTCATTAACCACCGCCAAACGACTCCGGTGACAATATAGGAAATAGCCATTGGGAAGAGGAACAGGCTGCGGAAAAAACCCTCACCTTGCAGGCCTTGATCCAACATCACTGCCATCAAAAAGCCAAGGATGATGCTCCCTATGACAAACACCGTGGTAAAAATCAACGTGTTGCGGATGTCTACCAGAAAGCGTGGGTCTGAAAACAAGCTAATATAATTGTTGAGGCCGTTCCAGGTGAAATCAGGATTGAGACCTTTCCACTTGCTCAGAGAGACGCGTATTGTCCAACCGATAAAGCCATAAATAAAGATAAGCACGGCCAAAATAGACGGAGAGATGAGCAAGATGGATAAAAACTTGTCCTTGTCCTTTATCATAATTGCCTCATTCTGAAAAAGAGGGAGGCTCCGCGGCAAGCGGAGCCTCATCATTGTACACCAAGTTTACTTGCAGGGGCCAGAACTTGCGCAAGCGGCTACCAAAGCTTTCTGGAAGGTCTCGATGTTCCCGTCTTGGATGAAGAGACCGAGAGCGGTGTCGATCTCAGATTTCCATGAGTCGTTGGCTACCACGCCGTGGGTCAGCGAACCGACAACGATATTCGTGGCCCAATCATCCATAGCCGATTGCAGATAGACACCGAACAGGTTTCTATCGCAGTCGGTGCGGGCGCAGATCGAACCTTTGACGGGGTTAAAGGCTTCCTGACCGGCTTTCGAACCGGCGACTTTCAGCCAGGCAATGGCCGCGTCGCGGTTCGGAGCGTTGACGGCTAAGACGAAAGAGTCAGACAGGAACTGGAAGACACCGACCGTACCGGGCACAGGCGCCCAGCCGTAGTCCACCTGCGGAGTTTTACCGAGTTCGCGGAAGTATCCTTCTGCCCAGTCACCCATGACGTTGAAGGCCGCATCGCCATTGACAACCAATTGGGCGGCATCTTGCCAAGAGAGCGAAGCTGAGTCGGTGTTAGCGTAGGTCAGAATCTTGGCGTAATTTTCCAGAGCAGTCTTGACTTCTGGGCTTCCCCAATCGGTCGTTCCGTTCCACAGGCCGTTGTACTTTTCAGCGCCGAGCGTTCCAAGCAGGATTGTTTCAAGCAAGTGCATCTTGGTCCACTGCTCGCCGAGTGCGAGTGGCTGTACACCAGCGGCCTTGAGAGCATCCATAGCGGCAATCCATTCTTCAATGGTGGTGGGCACAGAGATGTTGTTGTCGGCGAGAATCTTCGGGTTGTACCACAACACATTGGCGCGGTGGATGTTGACCGGCAC